>NZ_JASFZF010000025.1:0-4594 GCF_046055765.1 Lutibacter sp.
CAAATCTGAAAGCAATTCACAACAGTAAACATAAACGTAAAACAATATTTTAAACTGCGAATGCTAAGTAAAAATACAAATCTGAAAGCAATTCACAACAAGCAAGCATTAAAGATACTATCATACTATGGACTAAAAGAGGTATAATTGTTTAGTGGATGTGGATTATTGCTAAGAGATAATGAAATATCTCTTATTGATTGCTAA
The DNA here is from genome assembly GCF_046055765.1 of Lutibacter sp. Lineage (GTDB taxonomy): Bacteria > Bacteroidota > Bacteroidia > Flavobacteriales > Flavobacteriaceae > Lutibacter. The sequence goes on from NZ_JASFZF010000025.1 coordinate 208, forward strand.
AAAAGTTGTACAATTAATAAGGTGTTAATTGTGCAATTAATTATTAAAAAATGTAGAATTATTTTGATAAAAAAGTACTATTTTTACAGAGTTATAAAAATAGTAAACGAAGAACTAAAAGTTAACTTAAAATAAAGATACGAATAATTAACATTTCTAAAAGCTTAATTTGAGATTGTTACTAACAATTTTTATGCAATAATTTAAAAATAAATAGTTAAACTACTATGGCAATACGTTACCGAATTACCAAGCGAACCAATACTATAAATCCTACTAAAGAAAGTAAATACATAATGCAAGCTGTTTCTACAGGAACTATAGATTCTAGAAGGTTAAGTAAAGAAATTAGTATGGAGAGTACCTTAAGCCCTACCGATGTGCATGCCGTTTTATTTGCTCTAGGTGAAAAGTTACAATTTCATTTGCTTGAAGGTAAAACAGTTGACCTTGAAAATATTGGAAAGTTTAAATTAGGATTTAAATGTAAAGCAGAAGATGAGCAATTGAAATTGAGTCCAAAGCGTAGTATTTTAAAATACCATTTAAATTTTCAACCGTCGGTTTTTATAAAGCGTTTATTAAAAAAAGGGATTACCACCTATAAAGAAGGGAGTAGAAGTAAAGATTAATCCTTTATGGAGGTTTTATTAAATATTTTGCCAATTAATAAAAACACTTCGACAGGCTCAGTGTGACAAATAGTAGCTCAAATAACAAAAATACAATTACACTCAAAAAGTGATAATTTATAATTTCTCTTTCAATCGTTTAATTTCATCTCGAAGTTTAGCAGCTACTATAAAATCTAGTGCTTTTGCAGCTTCTTCCATTTGTTTTCTCTTTTTACGAATACGTTTTTCAATTTCAGGCTTCGTTAAATACATTAATTCTTCTTCAGCTGCCATAGTCATAATTTCATCTGAATAATAGGATGCTCCTGTATTTTTTGCCAACGTATTTTCTATATTTTTTGTAATTTGAGTAGGCGTAATATTATTTGCAGTATTGTAAGCAATTTGTTTTTCACGTCTTCTTTCAGTTTCATCAATTGTTAGCTGCATACTTTTTGTAATTCTATCAGCATACATAATTGCTTTACCTTCAACATTTCTTGCCGCTCTACCAATAGTTTGGGTTAGTGAACGATGTGAACGTAAAAAACCTTCTTTATCAGCATCTAAAATAGCAACAAGTGAAACTTCTGGTAAATCGAGACCTTCACGCAATAGGTTTACACCAATCAACACATCAAAGATTCCTTTACGTAAATCTGCCATAATTTCTACCCGTTCTAACGTATCAACATCTGAATGAATATAACGACAACGAATTTGAATTCTGCTCAAATATTTTGTCAATTCTTCAGCCATTCGTTTTGTTAAAGTAGTAACCAAAGTACGCTCATCTTTTTCAACTCTAATTTGAATTTCCTCAATTAAATCATCAATTTGATTGATACTTGGACGCACTTCAATTTCAGGATCTAATAATCCTGTTGGTCTAATAACTTGTTCAACAAAAACACCTTCGGTTTTTTGCAATTCATAATCGGCAGGTGTTGCGCTTACAAAAATTACTTGGTTTTGAATTTCTTCAAATTCTTCAAATTTTAAAGGTCTGTTATCCATTGCAGCAGGTAATCTAAAACCATATTCAACCAAGTTTTCTTTTCTAGATCTATCACCTCCATACATGGCATGAACTTGTGGGATAGTAACGTGACTTTCATCTATAATCATTAAATAGTCGTCTGGAAAATAATCTAATAAACAAAAGGGTCTTGAGCCGGGTTCTCGTCCATCTAAGTAACGCGAGTAATTTTCAATTCCACTACAATACCCTAATTCGCGAATCATTTCGAGGTCAAATTCGGTACGTTCTTTTAAACGTTTAGCCTCTAAATGTTTACCAATTTCTTTATAATAATCGTATTGTTTCATTAAATCTTCCTGAATGGCGTGAATTGCATTTTGAAGGATATCAGGAGAAGTAACAAATAAATTTGCTGGATAAATATTGAGTTGTTCAAATTTTTCAACTACCTGATTGTTAGTCACATCAAAGCTTTCAATTTCTTCAATTTCATCACCAAAAAAATGAATTCTATAGGCGTGTTCTCCATAAGAGGGGAAAATAGTAATGGTATCTCCTTTCACTTTAAAAGTTCCGCTACTCACTTCAGTTTCTGTTCTAGAATATAAACTTTGAACTAGTTGATGTAAAAATTTTGTGCGTGAGATTTCTTTGTTTACTTCAATTGAAATAATATTTTTTTTGAATTCTACCGGATTTCCAATTCCATAAATACACGATACTGAAGCTACAATTATAACATCTCTTCTTCCTGATAAAAGAGCTGAAGATGCACTAATACGTAATTTTTCAATATCTTCATTGATAGATAAATCTTTTTCAATATAAGTTCCAGTTGTTGGTAAATAAGCTTCAGGCTGATAATAATCGTAGTACGAAACAAAATATTCTACCGCATTATTTGGGAAAAACTGTTTAAACTCTGAATATAATTGTGCAGCCAGTGTTTTATTATGTGCTAAAACTAAGGTTGGTTTTTGAGTTTTTTCAATCAAATTAGCAACCGTAAATGTTTTACCTGAACCAGTAACACCTAATAATGTTTGGTATTTTTCTTGCGAATTAATACCATCTGTCAATTGTTTAATTGCTTCAGGTTGGTCACCAGTTGGTTTAAATTTAGATTCTAATTTGAATTGCATGCTGCAAAAATAATGTAATTTTATCTTTTAAACCCGTTGTACATTATTATAAATTTCGTCAATTCGAGTGAATTTTAGCCCTGATAGGGGTTGAAATTCGTATCGAGAATAGAAATTTTATGATAAAGAGTAGTTCTCGATACAATTTTTTATCAAAAATCACTCGATCTGACGTTGAGTTCAAAATAATAATTTATAATGCACAACGGATCTTTTAAATTTAATAGTATGAAGTGTATTTCTAAAAGAATTGCGATAGTTTTTTTTCTTTTGAGTTTAAATTTAATGGCTCAAGAAACATTTCCAACTTCTTGGGAAGGAAATTATAAAGGTGAATTGCAAATTTACGGAGTTGATTCTGTAAAAATGAAAGTTGTTATGAAACTAGATATACTTCAAAAAACAGATTCAATTTATCAATGGAAAATTACTTATGATTATAAAGGAAAAGAAGATATACGAGATTATGAGTTGGTTTTAATTGATAAATCTAAAGGAATTTATAAAATTGATGAAAAGAATACAATTGTAATTGATTCTTATTATAGAATTGGAATTTTTACTAGTTTTTTTGAAGTGATGGATTCGTTTATAATTTCAACTTATACGAAAAATAGAGAGGGTATTATATTTGAAATTATTGCAACTGCTGGTAAAAATCCATCTATCACTGGAAATTCTAAATTTAAAGAAGAAACTATTCCAGAGGTGAAATCTTATTTAGTGAATGGAAGGCAACAGGCAATTTTAAAAAGAGAGCATTAACGTCTTATTAAGCTAAAATGACCTTTTAAAACTCTTGAATCTTCCAATTCAACTCTATACCAATAATCTGTTGAAGGTAGAGGGTTTCCATTGTAGATTCCGTTCCAACCTGGTCCTAAAGGATTTAAAATTGTGATTAATTTTCCAAATCTATTAAAAATATAAATATTTGAAGTTGGCTGAAATTTTATACCTGTTACGTGCCAGGTGTCATTATAGCCATCTCCATTTGGTGTAAAAAAGTTTGGAATATTAATTACAGAAACAACAATACTAGCTTCTAAACAATTTTCTACATCTCTAATTTTAATTGTATGTAAACCAGCGGATATATTTTCGAAAAAATTATTTAAAGAAAATGCATTATTATCTATAGAAAACTCATAAATACTAATAGGTAAATTTATGGTTAAAACAGTTATAGTATTATTCACTGAATTGTCATTCAATTGAATGTTGTTTTTATCGAAATTTAATAAAGGAGAAATGGGGATACTATTAATTTCTATGCTTTTTGTTTTTATGCAATTATTTTGATTAGTAGCAGTAACTGTATAAAGTCCACTTGTATTGATAATAATACTTGGTGTATCTCCAATAATTTTATTTTCTTCATTTATCCATTGATATTGATAGATGTCTGCTGGATTTTCTATACCAATTTCATAGTCTAAAGAAAGAAAACAAAAATCGAGGGAACTTGACAAATCAAATTTAGGAACAGCATTAACATTTAATGTAATTAGACTTTCTATTTTAAAACAATTAATTAAAGTATGGTCAATTCTCACCACAATTTGTTGATTAAAAGGGGAAGTAGTATTTCTATAATTAGTTGTATTGATTTGATTAATTTCAGAAAGAGCATCATTGATAGTATGATA
>NZ_JASFZF010000026.1:0-6325 GCF_046055765.1 Lutibacter sp.
GTTGTGAATTGCTTTCAGATTTGTATTTTTACTTAGCATTCGCAGTATAGTTAAGATTAAACCCTTAACATACTGTGAGTTAAGTAAGTTACTAGGATTTAGAAAAATTGCTTTATACTAGCAACCGTTTTTTAAAGGACTTCATTTTTTTTATGCTATTGAAACTAACTTGTACTAAAACAATTCTAACTGCTGGATTGGTTGTTTTATTTCAGTTATTTTTTGAGCTAAAAATAACTCCATCATTCCAAATTGTTTATCAGTAATTTGTAAAATTCCTACCTTGCCCAATTTGGGTAAATTAATTTTAACTCTTTTCGTATGCACGTCTGCATTTTCTCTGCTTGGGCAATGCCTCATATAAATAGAAAATTGAAACATGGTAAAACCATCAGTTAATAATTGTTTTCTAAATTGAGCGGCTGCTCTCCGTTCCTTTTTAGTTTCGGTAGGTAAATCAAAAAAAACAAGTACCCACATAATTCTATATTGATTGTATCTTGAAAAATGCCCCATTACTTTTTAATTTTTCTAAATACATTATTTAAGTTGTTTTATACATTGGATAAAGTAGTTTTCTGCTTTCTCCTGTAAAGCACTGATATAAGCTATGGGTAGTTCTACTCATAGCAATTAATAATGGGCTATTTTTACCATCTATATATACATCTATTGTAGGTAATTGTAACAATTCCATTTTTAAATTGGTGGTTAACTCCTCTACATTTACATTTGTTTGCATAATTTCATGCACTAATACATCTACATACACTCTATAAGGCTCCATTATATCATCTGCCAAGCAATAGGCATTGTACTTGTTTTTATGAAATATACCAACACTAGGTAACATTCCAGAACTTACCAAGGCTCTGGCAGTTATAGCTCTTAGTATTGCATAACCGTAGTTTAATAAATTATTAGGTGTAGCCCCATATTGTTTTCTTGTAAAATTAGGTATGTTAAATAGTTGTTTCCAATAATACACTGCTGCTCTGCTTTCATGATTTTCTAAATCGCCACTTTTAACTTCACTTGCCCATTTAAATAATTTACGTGCTGGTATCTGTAAATGTTCTAAATATAAGGCTTGGTTATTTATTTTTGCACTAATGGTTTGCTGCCATAAGTTCTTTTTTAAAGGCATACTTGCATTTAATTGGTTTCTATAACGTTCAGCTTGCTCACTATGTCCCACCAAAGGCTGTAATAAACTTATGGGCAAATGAAACGCATCACAGGTTATAATAGCCGCTTTATTTTCAATTAGTTTTGAAAGTAACCCATTGGTGATGGTTATTTGTTGATTTTCTAATACCAACATCCCTACATCTTCTATAGGTATCGTTTTAGTCTCTTTTTCATCATTAGGATATGATATGACTAACTGTTTATTTTTGGTGCTTAAATAAGTTGGAGTGCTAAAAAAAAGAGTTCGTTTTATCATAATTTATTTTACCATACCTCCTAGAATTATAATGTTGATATTAGAATACAACACCTCTTGGATTATAAAGTACTAAGAGGTGTTGGTTAATTATTAATATAATTAATATTCACCTACGTGAACAATTTTACCAAGATGGTTGACTCTTACTTTTACAATGTTTCTTAAAGGTTCAGTACTTTGAATAAAATTAAATGTTTTACCTGATAACTGTTTTTTAGTTTTTAATATTATTCCATCTATTGCTTTTGTTTCCAAATGATGTGTAAACATATAATTTTTAGATGATATCTTTTGAACTCTAAATAAATGCTCACTAATAATTTTAATGTTCTTAATATTTAATAAATCTGTTTCTTGCGGATTGAAATCTTGTGAAGGAAATACAAACATTTCATTTTGTTTCATTGTGAATAAAAATTCCCATCCTAAACTACGATTGTAACTTTTATCAATAATAGGTAAATCGGCATTTACATTTGCAACTGCCTCATAAAATGAAACTACTTTTTCCTTCAATTTTCCTTTTTCATCTTTATAAATGGCAACATGATGATTGTTACCTGTACTTACAAAATCAACAGCTTGTGCATTTCCGTTTTCATTTAAAATAGGTTTCCCAAAATGATCCTTTTTCACATGTAAAGGTTCTGCATTTTTAACACCATTTATAGTCACTCTTTTTATAGCAATAGTTTTACTTTGATTTAACCAAATAGGGTTCTTGTCTAAATTTGAAAACGCTTCTTTTGGTTTATTGTTAAATTCCTTTAAACGATTTTCTAATATTTTTCGGACTCCAACATCAACCACCTTTTGTATACTCTTTATATCTTTAAAATTATCAGGGTTTATTTCTTTTCTAATTGTATAATTAGTTTCAAAGCTTTTAGTTTTAACTATTTCAGGTAATTTTTCAGTTTTAGAACTATTTAAATAAATTGGGTTTTTCGCCAAAGAGTTTTTACCTGCAAATGCTTTTTTAGGGTCATTTCCAAATTCTTCTAAACGTTTCAATAATACTTTTCTATATAGTGGTTTTGTAACTTGTTTTAGTTTTATTGCATCGAATTTAGCAGAAATTTTTTCAATTTTAACATAAGATTCATTCCGTTTTCCGTAAACTGTTTCCTTATGAAGCTGACCTCTAGGTGTTAATTGTATTTTTTTAATAAAACCATGCGTACTTTTCGTTTTATTAATATTTTTAGTAACTACTTTATTTTTAGCTTTAAAAGAAATTAAAACTTGTTCTAAATGATTTTTTGCAACTGTCCTGAAATTTGGTATTGGAGGAATAAATAGTCTCTTTTTTCTACCATTTTTAGACTCATAAACTTTTGTTACTTTATCTTTTACTCCTTTTAATTTACTTTTTTCGTGATCTATTTCGTTGCCATTTAGACCATATAAGGTATTTAAATTATTTAAATACTGTACGTGGTTATAACTTGTAAAAGCAACCGTTAAGGCATCCATAGCATGGTGTCTATGATCGTTTCTTTTTGTCCAATCAATAATTTGCTCTATAAATTTACCTTCTTTTCGTTCTTGCATTTCGGTAAGACCTAATGCTTTGTATTTAGGTAAGTTTAATTCTTTCATTACATTTATTAATCCCCAATCATCACGTAACTTATTTGTAATACTTCCTGTTGTAGTATTTACCGTTCTAACAACTTCTTCTAATAATTGCTTCGATTTTTTAGCAATGTATTGACTGTTTCTTAAATCTCTTTCAATAAACCCATCTGGAAGTTCAGCTCGAGACATTAGTAACTTTTTAGATTTTCCTTTAGATATTTTATCAGCTTTTAATAAACTATCAACTCTCTTTTTATAACTCTCTAAATCTTCTGAATATTTATTAGTAATAAAATCAATTGCGGTACTATCTCCTTTTGCTAAATTAACTTTTCTATAGGCCAATGTTTTATTTGAAAAAGAATCATCAAATAAAATTGCTTTAGGTATAATATGCTCTATATCAATATCTTTTGAAAAAAGTTTTTCTTTAGGAAGGTATTGATTTGTAAATAGTGTTTTATACCCATTCTCACTTAACTCTTCATATAATTTATATCTAATAATGTCATTTCGTGTAGGGTTTTTAATGCCAAAATCACTTTGCAATAATATTCTTATTGAATCGTGTTTACTTTTAGCACTATTTATATATTTAGTCGCATCAGCACGTTCTTTTGCCGATTTCTTTAATTCACGCGCTAATTCAATTCTAATTTCATCGGGTTTTCCATAGGTGTCAATTACCTGATTAATAACATTTACCATTTGGTTTAAAATTTTCTCAACCACAGGGTTTCTTAAACTATTTTTAGGTAGTAATTCTAACTTATCTTTTAAAGGTCTATTTGCTAATTCTTCAGAGGTTAAAGAGTTAGGATGATTGTCTTTTGCAAATGCACAAGCTTCTGAAAATTCATTTCCATTTTTTAAAAAAGGGAGTATTTTTTTGATAGCTCGACTACTTAAACTTCCATAATCTTGTTGTAAAGAAACGTTCGTTAATAGACTAGCGTAATTAGGTTGAAACCCATATTTTAAATGTAATTTCTTTTTTAAAGAAACATTAGAGTTCCCGTAAATAATTTCATCTTCTTTATTTATTTTACTGTCGTCTTCTGCTGAATATAATAAATGCCATAATTGATAAGAATCTTGTTGATCAAATTCTTTTCCATTTAGAACTGCATCAAAATCTAAAATACTTGGTTTAATACCAATCTGTGGAAATACTATTTTTAATTCTTCTTTTATGGCTTTCGCAGATTTTTTAGCCCAATCAAAACCATAGCCTTCATTTTCAACAATATTTTGGTAAATATTATATAAAGCGGCATTTGTAATGTTTCCTTCAATTTTCTCAAAATTACATTCCCATTCTGAAATTTTGCCTAAATCAAAATCTGAACTAAGAATGTTTAATATATCTTTTGACTTTAAATCACCTCTTAAATTAAGTTCATCAAACAAACCTTGTCTAATTTCATCATCTATTTCTTTTACTTTAATTAGCGTTTTAGATGTCGAGTTTTTAAATTCTAAATTATTAAGGTTTTGCCATATCTTAAACTCTTGAAATAAAGGCGAGGATTTAGGAATCACTCTTGGACCTACTTCTTTTATTTTTTTTACATTATCAACGATAATCTCTACTTTTCTTTTCTCAAATTGGCATATGCTTATCAATCCTTTTTGAGATTTTAATTTACGTTGATAAAAAATAATAACATCTCTTATTCTTTGTTTTAATTCATTTGTGAGTATTTTATGAAACTTTGCTTGAGTTTCCCATATTTGTTCAAATTCATCTAAATAATCTTGACGATAGAATACTTGATTTTTTAATGAGGTATGCGGGTTCTTTTTAATTTGATTGTATAAATTTTCACCTATAGTTTCCTTATTAAAATAAAGCTCTTTGCTTCTATCACTTATTGCTCCTAAATACCCACTCGATTTATTTAAATCATTATTAATATCCTGAAATACAATAATTAATTGTTCTAACTCTAATTTTTCTGAAAGACCTTGAACTCTCCATTCATATTGTTCTATTTTTTTTTCTTTAGCAGTACCTATTCGTTTAATTCCAACTAAATAAAATGGTTTTTCACAAATCTTCCAAGTGGCTCCTTTATTTTTTCCTTTAATTTCTTTATATAGTGAATCAACTAATATTTCTGAATAAAATTTCTTTTGAAAGTTCCAAATAGTATCAAACTCAGATTGTAAATCTGAGCGATAAAAATCGGGGATATATTTTTTTGCATCTTTTAAAAGGTTTAAAACAAATTGCCCCGGCGTAAGATTGTCATCATATAATTCTTTAGCTACAACCATTCCATCAATAATACTTCCTTCATCTTCATTCTTTGCTTTTCTACTACTTTTATAACCTCTTTTTTTGTTAATAGCCAATAAGATCTTACTTAATTGATGTAATTCAATTTTTTCTGAAGCAGCTTTAGATCTAAGTGTTAAGGTTTCAAAAGTTGAGTTCTTTCCAATTTCTGTCAATGGAGTACTACTTGAAATACAATCATTTTTTTCAAGGATTTCAATAAGGTTTTTCCTTCTAAGTTTAAAACGCTGTAAATTTCTTCTTGCACCTCTCTGTTTTGTTCTTTTAGCATTAGGTGATAATCCTTTTCCTGATGCAAAATCTTCAATTGGATTTTTTGAATCGCTAATTTTACCCGATTTATCGACTTTATTAAAATTATCATATTGAATAATTCTAACACCCAATTTAATAATTTCTGACTGTTCAGTTTTGCTTTCAGATTCATTTACCAATGCCCATCCAATAGACGTAGTTCCTAAATCTAGCCCTAATATTCTTTTCATATTTACATTTTTTTTAAGAAATTAAAGTTATAAAAATAAAAACTTTTTAAAGTTGATTTTTATCATAAAATTTAACAAGAAAAAAATTGTATATTTGAATTACAAATTTGAAAGCAATTCACAATAAGGATTATTCCGTTGTGAAAACATTTAAAGCGGCATTTATTTAGTTAAATGTCGTTTTCGTTTATAAAAGAATTAAATTGGTATAAAGTGGGGAAACTCATAATCTTGCTCAACACAACAAATTCTAACTTTAAACTTTTTGGACCAAGTACTTCTGCCCTTTTCTCTAGCTTCTATATAATCTACATTTAATCTCCAATGTTGAATTGCTTCCAAGCTATTCCAATAACTAAGAACGAGAGTTCGATATAAATAAAATAATACAAATTGTTGAATTAGTGCGTTTTATAGTTGTTTTGTCATTCCTGCGAAGGCAGGAATCCATAAATAGGATGCGTTTAGATTCCTGCCTTCGCAGGAATGACACCCGTTTTTACTATA
>NZ_JASFZF010000027.1:0-29196 GCF_046055765.1 Lutibacter sp.
TAAAATAAACGATGTAAATGCTTTTGAAGTAAAGGCATTAAAATCTGTTGATTTATGGATGTCAGAAGTTCCTACAAGATATAGATCTTCTTATTTTGCTCATATTTTTACGGGAGGATATTCTGCTGGTTATTATTCTTATTTATGGACTGAAGTATTGAGCCACGATGCATTTGAGTATTTTAATGAAAATGGAGGTTTAACCAGAGAAAATGGACAACGTTATCGAGATATGATTCTATCAAGAGGTAATACAATAGAATTGGAAAAAATGTACAAAGATTTTAGAGGCTCAGACCCAAAAATTGAACCAATGATTAAAGCAAGAGGATTAAACTAAATTATTAAAAATCAGTAATTAAAGTAATTAACAATAGTTAGTTAATAAACAAGCTTAAAACCCACTTTAAAAGTGGGTTTTTTTTGCTTATATTTGACAATTAATCAAACTATTTATAATAAATAACAATTTAACTCAAAATCACATGAAAAAACAATTACTATTTTCATTCCTAATTGTTGTATTTTCAGTTGTTACAGGTTTTTCACAAGTAACTACTTCAAAAATACAAGGATTAGTGAGCGATAACAATTCTGAAGGATTGTTTGGAGCAAATGTAATAGCAAAACACATGCCAACAGGTACCGTTTCAGGTACTATGACTTTAGACGGCGGAAGGTATACACTACCTAATCTGCGTATTGGAGGACCTTACACTATAACTATTAGTTATATTGGTTTTAGAACAATTGAATATACAGATATTTATTTAGATCTTGGTTCAGCTCTAGATCTTGACGTAAAAATGGTTGCTGAAAGTGAGCAATTAGAAGAAGTTGTAATTACCGGTGGAAGAAGTTCTACATTTAATAACAGCAGAACGGGTTCTGAAACTAGTGTTGGTAAAAGAGAACTTACAAAATTACCTACAATTTCAAGATCAGCAGCTGATTTTACACGTTTAGATCCTTCAGCTTCTGGAGGTTCTTTTGGTGGTAGAAATGATCAGTTTAACAATTTCACCTTAGATGGATCTATCTTTAACAATCCATTTGGGTTAGATGCTGCAACACCAGGTGGTCAAACAGGTGCACAACCGGTTTCTTTAGATGCTATTGAACAAATTTCAGTATCAACAGCACCATATGATGTTACTTTATCTGGATTTACAGGAGCTTCTATAAACGCAGTAACTAAAAGTGGTACAAATGAAGTTAAAGGAACTGTATATGGTTTTTTTAGAAATCAAGATTTAACAGGTGATAAGATTAAAGGTGAAAGCATTGCTGTTCCAAAATTAGAACAAACTCAAGTTGGTTTTAGCATTGGAGCTCCAATAATAAAAGATAAATTATTTGTTTTTATAAATTATGAACAAGATAAAAGATCAGATTTAGGTCAGTCTTGGTTACCTAATAATGGAGATAGTAATACTGGAATTAATGAATCTAGAGTTTTAGAAACTGACTTAATGGAAGTTCAATCTGCTTTAGCTGGTATTGGTTATGATACAGGTGCATACCAAGGTTTTACACATGCTTCAAATAGCACAAAAGGTATTATAAAATTAGATTGGAATATCAATGAGAAAAATCGTTTAGCATTTATTTACAATTTTTTAGATGCTTCAAGAGAATTACCTGCACATCCAACAGCATTAGGGTTTAGAGGGCCAAGTTCTCAAATTTTACAGTTCGAAAATTCAGGATATCAAATCAATAATAACTTAAAATCTGTTTTGGTGGAGCTAAACTCTACACTTGCAGATAATGTAACTAATAAATTACAGGTTGGTTATACTCATTTTGATGATTTTAGAGTTCCTAAATCTACACCAATGCCAGCTTTTAGAATACAAGATGGAAGTGGAGGGAATTACATTGTTGTTGGTCATGAACCATTTTCTATTCATAATAAATTAGATCAAAAAGTTTTTCAATTAACTAATAATTTAAATATTAGTAAAGGAAATCATAACTATACAATAGGATTCGCATTTGAGAAATTTCAATTTGATAATTCATTTAACTTAGGAACTTATGGATTAGGTGATGCTAGAGGTTATGTAGGTGCATTCTTTGGAGATTTTGCTGATATGGATGGATTCCGTGCAGGTATTGCAAATGGATTATTAGCTGATGCAATGGCAAATGCTCAAAATATTTTTGATAACAATAATGCTAATGATTCTTGGACGTTGGCTGAAACAAATGTTGGTCAGTTAGCTGTTTATTTACAAGACGAATGGAATGTAAATGATAATTTTAAAATTTCTTATGGTGTTAGATTTGACAAACCATTGTTCTTTGATTCAAGTGAAAAAGCTCAGGATGTAATTGATTTTCCTGGTAATTTTTATGCACCAGACGTACCATACATTGATCCTTCTACAGGTGAAACAGTTTTCTTAAACTCTACTAAAATGCCTAACAATGATTTCTTAATTTCACCAAGATTTGGATTTAATTGGGATGCTAAAGGAGATAAAACATTACAAATTAGAGGTGGTACAGGATTATTTACGGGACGTTTTCCATTTGTATGGTTAGGAAACCAAATAGCAAACCCAAATGTATGGTTTTACCAAATTGTTGACCCTGATTTTAAATTTCCACAAGTTTGGAGAAATAGTTTAGGTTTAGACTATAAATTAGAAAACGGTACAATTCTAACAACAGATTTATCGTATACTAAAGATATTAATGGTGCACACGTACAAAACTGGGGATTGGGATTACCAACAGGAACACTTAGCGGTGTAGATAATAGACCTATTTATACAAGTTCTGATGTTGGAAATGCAGCGTATGTGTTTACCAATTCTGATAAAGGAAGAACTTTTAATGCTTCATTTAAAGCACAGAAATCTTTTGACAATGGTTTATACCTAATGGGAGCATATAATTACTTAAACTCTAAAGATGTAAACTCAATTGAAGCTGAAATTACTGGTGATGCTTTTGCTTTTAATCCAACATTAGGAAATTCAAATGATGCAACATTAGCCTATTCTAAATATGGAGATACACATAGAGTTATTGGTGTAATTTCAAAAACTTGGGCGTATGAAGCAAACAATAAATGGGAAACTACTATTTCTACATTTTTTGAATATGCACAAGGTGGAAGATTTAATTACACGTATGCAGGTGATATTAATGGGGATGGTTCTAACTTAAATGATTTAATTTATATTCCTACAACTTCAGATATTCAATCAATGCAATTCTCTGGTCCAGGTCAAGCTGATGCATTAGAGTCATTTATTAAACAAGATGATTATATGAATGGAAGAAGAGGACAGTATGCTGAACGTTATGGAGCATTAGCGCCTTGGAGAGGTAAATGGGATGTGAAATTAATTCAAGAATTGAAATTATCTGACACAAATTCTTTACAATTTACAATAGATATTTTAAATTTTGGAAACTTAATTAATTCTGATTGGGGATTAGTTCAACAACCAGATGCAGTTCAACCAATTGGTGTATCTGTTGATGGTAGTGGAGTACCAACTTATACTTTTACTGGAGATGTACAAAAAACGTTTGTGTATGACGCTAGTTTGTTATCTAGATGGCAAGCGCAATTTGGATTGCGTTATTCTTTCTAAACAATAAATAATATATATATTTGAACCGCCCAAATTGGGCGGTTTTTTTATTTAAAACGGTCTCTGAGCAGAGTCGAAGAGATAATTTATAATTTCGACTCCGCTCAATTACCACTAAATTGAAATTTTAGTAAGATGAAATACAGAGAATTAACAAAAGAACAATTTTTCGAATTACATCAAGAATTTTCTAAATTTTTAGCAACTCAACAAATAGATGCAAAGGAGTGGAATACTATAAAAAAAGAAAATCCTGCAATGGCTGAGGAGGAATTAAATATTTTTAGTGATGTAGTTTGGGAAGATGTTTTAACAAAAACAAATTACTTAGAGCACACTTCTGAGAATGACATTAATTTGTTTAAATGCAACTCTAAAGAAATTATTAGAATTTACATTAAATTAAATGATACTTCTAAAAGTTTTTTAAATTCTGTTGATTTTGATTGGTTTTTAAAAAATCCGTTAGATGATAGTATCGAATATTTTAAAGCTGCTAAAAAATGTACAATAGAAAGAAACTTAGAAATTTTTAAGTTGATTGAACTTGGTAGTCAAATATCAAAGGGAGAATTATTTGAGAAAATTAGTCAATTAATAGATTAACAACTTTTACAACGCCAATTGAAGCTCTTTCAGCTATAATGGTTAAATTTGAATATTGATCTTCTTTAATAGTAGGCTTAGGATCTACAAAGTAAATAGGTGTTTTCGGTTTAATGAAATTAATTAGACTAGCTGCTGGATAAACTTGCATTGAAGTTCCTATAATAATTAAAATATCTGTTTTAGAAGTTATTTCAATTGCTTTATCTAGCATTGGAACAGCTTCACCAAACCAAACAATATGAGGTCTCAGCTGATGATTTTCTTTACAAACATCACCTATATTTAACGCTTTTTTCCAGTCATAAATAAGTTTTGGGTTTATTGTACTTCTTACTTTTAATAATTCACCATGCAAATGAACGACATTTTCACTCCCAGCACGTTCATGTAAATCATCTACATTTTGAGTAATAATAGTAACATCAAAGTTCTTTTCTAAAGAAACTAAAGAAGTATGAGCATTATTTGGTAGAACTTTTAATAATTGAGCTCTTCTTTTATTATAAAAATCCAACACTAAATTTTTATTATTTTCCCATCCAATAGGAGAGGCAACTTCCATAATATCATGACCTTCCCATAATCCATTTGAATCTCTAAAGGTTTTAATACCACTTTCAGCACTAATACCTGCACCTGTAAGAACAACTATTTTTTTCATATCATTAATTTATTCAAAAGTAAAATTTTATCTTTGAAGAAAGTTAATTTTGGATGGTAGATTATAAATTTATTAAATATTTAGAACAGTTTGTAACTGAAAAAAGAAGAAATTTATTTAGCAAAGTGTTAGATGAAAGAACTAGACACTTCACTGTTGCCATAGAAGATATTTATCAACCACATAATGCCAGTGCTGTAGTTAGAAGTTGTGAAATATTTGGGATACAAGATGTACATGTTATTCAGAATAAATATAAATTTTACGCATCAAATCAAGTTGCTAAAGGAGCTCAAAAATGGTTAGATTTTAAACTTTTTAAAGAAAAGAATACAAATAACACACTAACTTGTATTAATGATTTAAGAAGAAAAGGATATAAAATTATTGCAACAACACCTCATAATGATTCGTGTATTTTACAAGATTTTGATATTACACAAAAATCAGCCTTCTTTTTTGGAGTAGAAAAAGAAGGTCTTTCAAAAGATGTCATGGATAATGCTGATGGTTATCTAAAAATCCCTATGGTTGGTTTTACAGAAAGTCTAAATATTTCTGTAGCTGCAGCAATTATTTTGCAAAGTATGAATGACAAGCTTAAAAAATCTGATGTAAACTGGCAACTTACGGAATTAGAAAAAAGTGAACTGTATTTAGAATGGCTTCAAAAATCAATAAAAAGCATTAAAAAAATTAAAGAATATTATTATTCTAAAATTGCTACTTAAATTTAATTTTCTGAATATAAGCAATGGAATCGCATCTTTTTACTGTTAAATAAAGATTTTTCAAACTATCTTTTCCTTGAATAGTGTAGGTCATACAAGTATCTTGTTTAATTTTATTCCAAATATCAACATCACCATTTTTTAAAATAGTAGCAACTTTTAGAGAATCTACTTTATTTGATTGAAATAATGAAAGTACTTGACTTGAATAAATTTGAGGTTTTCTTCGAATGCTCTTGAGAACTCTGGAATTTGGTAAATAATCAAATTCAGCACTTTTTTTATCAAGAAAAAAAATGACAAGAATAATTCCAAAAATTAACCCGATTAAATAATAAGGAATACGTTGTTTAAAATTCATATTTTACAAAAACAATAAATTAATATCTCTAAATGGTAAATTAAACCAATCTGCAACAGTTCTATTGGTTAAAATTCCGTGGTAAAAGTACATACCTTTTTGCAAACTTTTGTCTAAACGAGCAGCATTTTCAAATCCACCTTCTTCAGCAATACTTAATAAATAAGGTGAAAATATATTACTTATTGAAACTGAGGCAGTTCTGGAATATCTGGAAGGTATATTTGGTACGCAATAATGGATAACGCCATGTTTGGTAAAAGTTGGTTTTTTATGTGTTGTAATTTCAGAAGTATCAAAGCAACCACCCCTATCAATACTTACATCAACTATAACTGCCCCTTCTTTCATTTGTTCAACCATTTCTTCAGTAACAATAACAGGTGTACGAGATTTTCCTCTTAAGGCTCCAATAGCAACATCACAGCGCATTAACGCTTTTAGCAAAGTTTTAGGCTGTATTGTTGATGTATAAATTGAACGACCTAAATTACGCTGTAAGCATCGTAATTTTGTAATAGAATTATCAAAAACTTTTACATTTGCACCTAATCCTATTGCTGAACGTGCTGCAAATTCACCAACAGTACCTGCACCTAAAATTACAACTTCACTTGGAGGAACACCACTTATATTTCCTAATAATAGGCCGTTACCTTTATTATCATTGCTCATTATTTCTGAAGCAATTAAAATAGCAGCTATTCCCGCAATTTCACTTAATGATTTAACAATTGTATAAACCCCTTGGTCATCCTTAATATAGTCAAAAGCAACAGCAGTTATTCGTTTAGTTGCTATAGCTTCAAAATACTTTTTTGTTTGAGTTTTTAATTGTAATGCTGAAAATAGAATACTTTGCGGATTTATCAATTTAATTTCATCGATGGAAGGTGGTTCAACTTTCAAAACTATTTGACATCCAAAAGCTTCTTTAACATCATAAGAAATTTTTGCACCAGCTTCAGAATATTCATTATCGGAATAGTTAGCTCCATTACCAGCACCGGTTTCAATAATGAACTTATGTCCTTGCACTGTTAAGGCTCCAACAGCATCTGGTGTTAGGCAAACACGTTTCTCTTGATAGTGTGTTTCTTTAGGAATACCTATTATAAGTTCACCTTTTTGTTTTGTGATTTCTAAGGTTTCTTCTTGTGGTAGTAATTCTTGTTTGCTAAAGGGTGAAGTAACTTTTTTACTCATTATTTTTAAGTGCTATAGTTCGCTGTTGATTGCTGTTAATTGAAATTGTAATAATTACCGACTTTAAAGGTACTAAATTTTCAACTTTATTTGGCCATTCTACCAAACACAAACTATTACTATAAAAATATTCTTCAATTCCCATATCCATGGCTTCTTCTTCATTATTGATTCTATAAAAATCAAAATGATATACTTTTTCACCTTTGGTTGTATGATATTCATTTACTAAAGAAAAAGTAGGTGAACTAACATTATCTGTAACACCTAGTTGTTTAACAATTTCTTTAATTAGTGTTGTTTTACCAACTCCCATTTCACCATAAAATAGTAATACATTGTGCTTAGCAAATTGTATTACTTCTTTAGCAATTTTTGGTAAATGTTGTAGCGAGTAATTTTTAACCATATATTTAAGCTTATTTTGGTACAAATATAGCACAAGGAATTATCATTTCCTCTAAAGAAATACCACCATGTTGGTACGTGTTCTTAAAATATTTAACAAAATGATTAAAATTATTAGGGTAGGCAAAAAAGAAATCTTCTTTAGCAAAAATAAATGAACTGTTTATAGAGATAGAAGGTAAGCCAATTTCTTTAGGATTTTTAACAGCGTACACTTCTTTATCTTCATAAGAAAGACTTCTTCCAGTTTTATATCGCAAATTTGAACTTATATTTTTATCGCCAATTACTTTTGAAGGTGCTTTTGCATTAATTGTACCGTGATCTGTAGTTATAATTAATTTTAAGCCTAAATTTTGTGCCTTTTGAATCATTTCAAGTAATGGCGAATTTATAAACCAACTGTTAGATAAAGATCTGTATGCTTTGTCATCACTAGCCAATTCTTTTATAACTTCCATTTCTGTTTTAGAATGTGAAAGCATATCAACAAAATTATAAACTATAACAGTTAAATCGTTTTCTTTTATCGTATTAAAATTATCAGCTAATTGCTTACCAGATTTAAGGTTGGTTATTTTGTAATAACCCATTTTAAAGTCTTGTCTTAGTCGTTGTAATTGAGCTTGTAAAAATTCTTCTTCATATAAGTTTTTACCACCTTCATCAGTATCATTTCTCCAATAATTTGGATGTTTTTGTTCCATTTCTAAAGGCATTAGACCAGAAAAAATAGAATTTCGAGCATATTGAGTAGCTGTTGGTAAAATACTAAAATACGGTATTTCTTTCTCTTTTTTATAATATTTAGTAATGGTTTGCTCTATAATATTGAATTGATCATATCGTAAATTATCAATAACAACAAGTAGTGTTCCTTTAGATTTACTTAATTCTGGAAGTATCACTTTTTTGAAAAGGTTATTTGATAAAACGGGAGCATCATCAGTAGTACCTATCCAATCTGCATAATTTTTCTTAATAAATTTAAAAAATAAAGAATTTGCTTCTTGTTTTTGACTTTCAAGAATTTCAATCATACCAGAATCGTTGATATTTTCCAATTCTAATTCCCAATACACTAACTTTTTATAAATATCAATCCATTCTTCATACGAATTTACCATGGCTAAATCCATCGCAATTTTTCTAAATTCTTGTTGATAGTTAGAGGTTGTTTTTTCAGAAACCAACCTTGAATGGTCTAAATTCTTTTTTAAACTTAGTAATATTTGATGTGGATTTACGGGCTTAATTAAATAATCAGCTATTTTATTACCTATAGCATCTTCCATAATATATTCTTCCTCACTCTTGGTAATCATAACAATAGGAAGGTTTGCATTATTGCTTTTTATTTCAGTCAACGTTTCTAAACCACTTAAACCTGGCATATTTTCATCTAAAAAAACAATATCATAATTTTTTTCATTACACATATCTATGGCATCGGCACCATTATTACATGTTGCAACTGAATATCCTTTTTTCTCTAAAAAAATAATGTGCGGTTTTAAAATATCTATTTCATCATCAACCCATAAAATGTTTATATCACTCATATTGCTATATTTGTAGTACTTAAATTAAAAATATTGTTTTGAACGAAAAAAAAACGAACAAACTTAAAATACTTAACGACCCAATTTACGGTTTTATTTCAATTCCTAATGAGTTAATTTATGATTTGATTGAACATCCTTATTTTCAGCGTTTAAGAAGAATTTCTCAAATGGGTTTGTCTCATTTGGTTTATCCAGGAGCCAATCATTCTAGATTTCAGCATGCCATTGGATGTATTTATTTAATGCAAAAGGCAGTTCGAATATTACGTTTTAAGGGAATTCAAATTTCTAAAGATGAAGCAAATGGATTGTATATTGCCATTTTACTACACGACATTGGTCACGGTGCATTTTCTCATGCACTTGAAAATAATATTATTTCAGGAATTGACCATGAGACCATATCATTGAAATTTATGGAAGTTTTAAATGATGAGTTTGATGGAAAACTTTCCTTAGCAATTGATATTTTTAAGGGGAATTCTCCTCGAAATTTTTTACATCAACTTATCTCAAGTCAGTTAGATATGGATCGACTTGATTATTTAAATCGTGATAGTTTTTATACAGGTGTTGCCGAAGGAAATATCAGTTCAGAACGATTGATTACGATGTTAAATGTGAAAGAGGACTGTTTGGTTGTTGAAGAAAAAGGGATTTATTCTGTTGAAAAATTTATTGTTGCCAGAAGATTGATGTATTGGCAAGTTTATTTACATAAAACAGGGTTAGTTGCTGAAAAATTATTAGGGAAAATTTTAAAAAGGGCAAAAGATTTAACTTTTAACGGACAAAAATTACCTGCGAGTAAAGCCTTTACCTATTTTTTAGAACAGAAATCTTCTATTGAAGAAATTTCAATAGAAACTTTAAAAACTTTTGCTAAATTAGATGACTACGATATTTTTTCAGCAATAAAAGAGTGGATTTCTTTTGATGATAAAGTACTTTCTAAGTTATCAGAAAGTTTGATAAATAGAATTCTTCCTAAAATTGAAATTCAGAAAGAACCATTATCAGAATCATATATTGAAACTATTAAAAAGGAAGTGAAAAACACCTTTAATTTGACGGATGATGAATTGAACTACTTTGTTTATACGGGTAGAATTCAGAATCAGGCCTATGATGCAACTAAAAACAATATTCAAATTTTATATAAAAACGGAACTATAAAAGATGTAACTGAAGCTTCAGATCATTTAAATCTACAAGCGTTATCAAATACCGTGTATAAGTACTATATCTGTTACCCTAAGAAATAGGTAGTGTTCAATTTTTTATTTATTTTTGCAATTCATGAAATTTACAGCAAACCAAATAGCAGAAATTTTAGAAGGGGAGATTGATGGGGATGAAAATGCCGAAGTTTACAAGCTTTCTAAAATTGAAGAAGGAGAAAATGGATCGTTAACGTTCCTTTCAAATCCAAAATATACACAATACATTTATACTACAAAGGCTTCAATTGCCATTGTAAATAAAAGTTTTGTCCCTGAAAATAAAATTGATATAACATTAATAAAAGTAGATGATGCTTATGAAGCATTTTCTAAATTACTAGCATTTTATGATGAAGTAAAATCTAATAAATTAGGAATAGAAACACCATCACACATAAGTGAAACAGCTAAACTTGGTAAAAATATTTATTTAGGCGCCTTTGCATACATAGGTAATAATGTGATTATAGGTGATAATGTAAAAATTTACCCTAATGTTTATATAGGGGATAATGTTTTAATAGGTTCAAATACAACTATATTTGCAGGTGCAAAAATATATTCAGAGACTGAAATTGGTAAAAGTTGTGCAATTCATTCTGATGCAGTTGTAGGTGCTGATGGTTTTGGTTTCGCCCCAAATAAAGATGGTAAATTTAGTAAAATACCTCAAATAGGTAATGTTATAATAGGTGATAATGTAGATATTGGTGCAGGCACAACAATTGACAGAGCAACATTGGGTTCTACTATTATTAGAAATGGCGTAAAACTCGATAATCAAATTCAAATTGCTCACAATGTTGAAATTGGTAAAAACACTGTAATTGCAGCACAATCCGGTATTGCTGGATCAACTAAAATAGGTGAAAATTGTATGCTTGGTGGTCAAGTTGGAATAGCAGGACATTTAACTATTGGTAATAATGTTCGCATGCAAGCTAAAACAGGCGTTGGTAAAAATATAAAAGACAATGAAATTATACAAGGAACACCAGCTTTTGGGTATTCAGATTATAATAAATCGTATGTGTATTTTAAAAAATTACCTGAGTTAGTTGCTAAAATAAATTTATTAGAAAAAGAAATAAAAGCATTAAAAGAAAAATAATGAGTAGTCAACAAAAAACAATAAAAAAAGAGGTTACACTTTCAGGAGTTGGTTTACATACTGGAAAAAAAGTTACTATGACTTTTAAACCAGCACCTATTAATTATGGCTATTCATTTGTAAGAATAGATTTAGAGGGAGAACCTTTAATTGAGGCAAGTGCAGAATATGTTATAAATACTCAAAGAGGTACTAATCTTGAAAAGAAAGGTGTTTTTGTAAATACATCTGAGCATGTTTTAGCAGCTGTTGTAGCTCTGGGAATAGATAATATTTGTATTGAAATAAATGCTCAAGAACCACCTATTATGGATGGTTCTTCAAAACATTTTGTAGAGGCACTTGAAAAAGCTGGAATTGTAGAACAAGGAGCTGATAGAGAAGAATATGTAGTAAAAAATATTATTTCATATAAAGATGAAGAAACGGGTAGTGAAATTATATTAATGCCTTCTGATGAATTTCAAATTACTGCAATGGTAGATTTTGGAACAAAAGTATTAGGTACACAAAATGCAACATTAAATTCTCTATCCGATTTTAAAAATGAAATTGCTGATGCAAGAACCTTTAGTTTTCTACATGAATTAGAAATGTTAATAGACCATAATTTAATTCAAGGAGGAGATTTAAATAACGCCATAGTATATGTTGATAAAGAAATATCAGTTAAAACTATGGATAAGTTAAAAAAAGCTTTTAACAAAGAAAATTTAACAGTAAAGGCAAATGGAATTCTCGATAATTTAACATTACGTTGGGCCAATGAAGCAGCTCGCCATAAGTTATTAGATGTAATTGGCGATTTAGCTTTAGTGGGTACCAGAATTAAAGGTAAAGTAATTGCTAATAAACCAGGACATTTAGTAAATACTATTTTTGCTAAAAAATTGCAAAAAATAATAAAACACGAAAAAAGAAATAACGTACCAATTTACGATTTAAATCAGCCACCTTTGATGGATATTCATAAGATTATGAGTATTTTACCTCATAGACCTCCTTTTTTATTAATTGATAGAATTTTAGAACTATCTGATAACCATGTTGTTGGAATGAAAAATGTTACGATGAATGAACCATTTTTTATGGGTCACTTTCCTGATGCTCCAGTAATGCCAGGAGTCCTTCAAGTTGAGGCAATGGCACAATGTGGTGGTATTTTAGTTTTAAGTTCAGTACCAGATCCAGAAAATTACTTAACATATTTTATGAAAATGGATAAGGTAAAATTTAAACGAAAAGTTTTACCTGGAGACACATTAATATTTAGAGCAGAGTTAATAACGCCTATAAGAAGAGGAATTTGTCATATGCAAGCTTGTGGTTATGCAAACGGGAAATTAGTAGTAGAGGCAGAGTTAATGGCTCAAATTGCAAAAAAACCTACAGAATAATGAATCAACCTTTAGCATATATACATCCTGGTGCAAAAATTGCAACCAATGTAGTAGTTGAACCTTTTACCACAATTTATAATAATGTAACTATTGGAGCAGGAACTTGGATTGGTTCTAATGTTACAATTATGGAAGGAGCAAGGATAGGTGAAAATTGTAGGATTTTTCCTGGAGCAGTAATTTCAGCAATACCTCAAGATTTAAAATTTGATGGAGAAGAAACCCTTGCCATAATTGGTAATAATACAACCATTAGAGAATGTGTAACAATTAATAGAGGGACTAAAGCCCTTGGAAAAACCGAAATTGGAGATAATTGTTTAATAATGGCAACATCTCACGTTGCTCATGATTGTATTGTTGGTAATAATTGCATACTGGCAAATGGTTCAATTGTAGCTGGACATGTAACCATTGGAAATTTTGCAATTTTAAGTGGATTAGTGGCTGTACACCAATTTATACATATAGGTGAACATGCTATGGTTTCAGGAGGTTCATTAGTAAGAAAGGATGTGCCACCATATACAAAAGCAGGTAAAGAACCATTATCATATATTGGAATTAATTCTATAGGATTAAGACGAAGAGGATTTGAAACTGAAAAAATTAGAGAAATTCA
The DNA here is from genome assembly GCF_046055765.1 of Lutibacter sp. Lineage (GTDB taxonomy): Bacteria > Bacteroidota > Bacteroidia > Flavobacteriales > Flavobacteriaceae > Lutibacter. The sequence goes on from NZ_JASFZF010000027.1 coordinate 13,512, forward strand.
AAATATTTTTAGGTTACTATATCAAAAAAATTATAATACAACTCAAGCTTCAGAAAAAATTGAAGCTGAAATGGAAGCAACAAAAGAAAGAGATCAAATTTTGTTGTTTATAAAGAATTCTCAAAGAGGAATTATGAAAGGCTATACTGGAAGTTGAATGTAATTATTAGATTATAAGCGAATTAACTATAATTATTTTAACGAAAAGTAGTAATAAATTTAAAACTAAATAACAAAATGGCAACAACATCAGATATTAGAAATGGATTATGTATAAAACATAATAATGATATTTTTAAAGTAATAGCATTTTTACATGTAAAACCAGGTAAAGGACCTGCTTTTGTGAGAACAAAATTAAAAAGCTTATCTTCAGGTAAAGTGCTAGATAATACATTTCCTGCAGGAAGAAAAATTGAAGATATTAGAATTGAAACTCGAAAATATCAATTTTTATACCCAGAAGGAGATACTTTTCACTTTATGAATACAGATGATTACAATCAAATTACTTTAGAAAAAGAAACATTGGATGCTCCAGATCTTTTAAAAGAAGGTGAAATAGTAACAGTTATATTTAATACTGAAGATGATATGCCTCTTTCAGTTGACATGCCAGCTAGTGTTATTTTAAAAATCAGTCATACAGAACCAGGTGTTAAAGGAAATACAGCAACAAATGCAACTAAGCCTGCAACTGTTGAAACAGGAGCAAGTGTAAACGTCCCTTTATTTATTAATGAAGGTGATAAAATTAAAATAGACACTGCAAAAGGAGCTTATTTAGAACGTGTTAAAGAATAATAATTATGAAATTCCCTCGCATTTATAACCTAAAAGAAATAGCAGAACTAATTGGAGCAACATACGTTGGACCTGCAAATTTCCCTATTTCTGGATGTAATGAAATTCATGTAGTTGAATCTGGAGATATTGTATTTGTTGATCATCCAAAGTATTATGATAAAGCCCTAGAGTCTGAAGCTTCAGTTGTTTTAATAAACAAAAAAGTAAAATGTCCACAAGGAAAAGCTTTATTAATTTCTAAAGATCCATTTACAGATTTTAATAAACTAACGAAACATTTTACTCCATTTGAAAGTACCAATATCTCTATTTCAAAATCTGCGGTAATAGGTGAGAATACAAGAATACAGCCTAATGTATTTATTGGAAACAATGTTTTAATTGGTAAAGGTTGCACAATTCACCCGAATGTTACCATTTATGATAATTGTAAAATTGGAAATAATGTTACTATTCATGCTGGAAGCGTTTTAGGTGCTGATGCTTTTTACTATAAAAAGAGAAAAGATGGTTATGATAAACTTTTATCGGGTGGAAGTATAATTATTGAAGACAATGTTGATATTGGAGCACTTTGCACAATCGATAGAGGAGTTTCTGCAAATACGACCATAAAAAAAGGAACTAAAATTGACAATCAAGTTCAAATTGGACACGATACAGTTATTGGTGAAAAATGTTTAATAGCTTCTCAAACAGGAATTGCAGGATGTGTAGTTGTTGAAGATGAAGTGATTCTTTGGGGGCAAGTTGGAACGAATAGCGGAATTACCATTGGAAAAGGCGCAGTAATACTTGGTCAAACAGGTGTAACTAAATCTGTAAAAGGAGGTAAAACGTACTTTGGAACTCCTATTGATGAATCTAGAAAGAAATTAAAAGAAATTGCAGGAATAAAGCAATTAATAAAAAATCAAAAAAAGTAACTTTTCTTTTATTCAGAACATATAAAAAATTACTTTTGTAAAGTTTAATTACATAAATTTAAAATATACTTCAATGAGTGTTTTAGTAAATAAAAATTCAAAAATAATTGTTCAAGGGTTTACAGGGGGAGAAGGTACTTTTCACGCAACTCAAATGATTGAGTATGGAACTAATATAGTGGGTGGTGTTACACCAGGTAAAGGAGGTCAAACACATTTAGATAAACCTGTTTTTAATACAGTACAAGATGCTGTTGATAAAGTTGAGGCTGACACTTCAATAATTTTTGTGCCGCCAGCATTTGCTGCTGATGCAATTATGGAAGCAGCTGCAGCAGGAATAAAAGTAATCATCTGTATTACAGAAGGTATTCCTGTAGCTGATATGGTAAAAGTTAAAGCTTACATTGATAATAAAGATTGTAGATTAGTAGGTCCAAATTGCCCAGGAGTAATTACTGCTGAAGAAGCTAAAGTTGGTATTATGCCTGGTTTTATCTTTAAAAAAGGGAGAGTTGGTGTTGTTTCTAAATCTGGTACCTTAACGTATGAGGCTGCGGATCAAGTTGTTAAAAAAGGTTATGGTATTACAACAGCTATTGGTATTGGTGGAGATCCTATTATTGGAACTACCACAAAAGAAGCTGTTGAATTGTTAATGAATGATGATGAAACAGACTTAATTGTAATGATAGGTGAAATAGGTGGACAATTAGAAGCTGAAGCAGCTCGTTGGGTAAAAGCAACAGGAAATAAAAAACCAGTAGTTGGTTTTATTGCAGGACAAACTGCTCCAAAAGGTAGAACTATGGGCCATGCAGGTGCAATAGTTGGTGGTGCTGACGATACTGCCCAAGCAAAAATGGCAATTTTAAGAGAAAATGGAATTCACGTAGTTGAATCTCCTGCTAAAATTGGAGAAAAAGTTGCAGAAATTTTAGGATAAAATAATTCTAAAAATAGATATAAAAGCTTCCTATATGGAAGCTTTTTTTGTACAAATGTGTATATTTGATTTATCGATAACAAAAAAACTTAAGCAAACATTAAATTATGAAACTTTTAGAAAATAAAACTGCATTAATTACAGGGGCTACAAGGGGTATTGGAAAAGGAATTGCGGTAACATTTGCAAAGCAAGGAGCCAATGTGGCATTTACATATAGTTCATCAGTAGAAGCTGCAAAAGAATTAGCAAAAGAATTAGAAACTTATGGCATAAAAGCAAGAGGATATCAATCAAATGCTGCTAATTTTGAAGCTGCTCAGGAATTGGCTGCAAGTGTTTTAAAAGAATTTGGAACTATAGATATTTTAATAAATAACGCGGGTATTACTAAAGATAATTTATTAATGCGTATTTCTGAAGCCGATTTTGATAAAGTAATAGAAGTGAACTTAAAATCAGTTTTCAACTTAACAAAAGCAGTAATTAGACCAATGATGAAACAACGTGCAGGCTCAATTATTAATATGAGTTCAGTTGTAGGATTAAAAGGAAATGCAGGACAAGCAAATTATGCAGCTTCTAAAGCTGGTATCATTGGTTTTTCCAAATCTGTAGCCTTAGAATTAGGTTCAAGAAATATAAGAAGTAACGTAATTGCTCCTGGATTTATTGAAACAGAAATGACCGCTAGTTTACCAGAAGATACTGTAAAAGAATGGAGAAATGCAATTCCGTTAAAACGTGGTGGAACTCCTGAAGATATTGCCAACGCTTGTGTATTTTTAGCTTCTGATATGAGTTCCTATATTACAGGTCAAACATTGAGTGTTGATGGAGGTATGTTAACTTAATTTCTACCTATTGGAAACCGCCACATTATTATTAATAATATTAGCCGTTTTTACAGCTTTATTTATTGCTGTATTTCAATATATCTATCAGAATGAAGATAAAAGCCAATTAAATTATTGGCTTTCTTTTTTTCGCTTTATTGCTATTTTTTTAATTTTTATTTTATTGATAAACCCGTCAATAAAAAAAAGCAGAACTGAAATTATAAAGCCAAATTTAATAGTTGCTGTAGATAATTCAGCTTCAATTAAATATAATTTACAAAATGAGAGTGTTATAAATTTAATAAATTTAATAAAAAACCACACAAAATTAAATTCTAAATATTCAATTAAGTATTATGGTTTTGGAAATAATTTATATGAATTAGATTCCTTAAGTTTTAGTGAAAATCAAACTAATTTATCATTACCATTTAAAGAATTCTCCAAATTATTCAATAAAAATTTAGCGCCAATAATTTTTGTTTCAGATGGAAACCAAACTGTTGGGAATAATGTTGAATACATTAATTATAAATACCCTGTTTTTCCTTTTATAGTTGGTGATACAACTCATTTTGAAGATTTATTTATACAACAATTAAATGTAAATAAATTTACAACTATTAATAATAAATTTCCTGTAGAGTTATTTATAAATTATATTGGAAATAAATCAATTTCAAAAAAACTAAATATCTACCACAAGAATGTTAAGATTTATAGCGAAGTTTTAGATTTTTCAAAAGATGAAACGGTAAAAACTAGTTCATTTTTTTTAACAGCAAAAGAAAAAGGTACTCAGTTTTATAGAGCTACTATAGACGAATTAAAAGGGGAAAGAAATAGGATAAATAACTCAAAAGACTTCAGCATAAAAGTTATTGATGAAAAATTTAAAATTTTAATTTTAAGTGCAATCTTACATCCGGATTTAGGAATGCTTAAAAAATCTATTGAAAGTAATAAACAGCGTTTAGTTAGTATTATAAATATAAATAACTTTAAAGGTAATATATCTGATTATCAATTAATTATACTAAATCAACCAACCAATAAGTTTAGTCGTATTTTTGAAGAAATTAATACTAAAAAGTTAAGTTATTTTATAATTTCAGGACTTAGTACAGATTGGAGGTTTTTAAATAAAATTCAACATAATTTTTCTAAAAAATCAATTACACAAGTTGAAAATTATAAGCCCTTATTTAATTCAGATTATGCTAGTTTTTTAACTAATGATATTGGTTTTTCAAGCTTTGCACCACTAGAAGATAGTTTTGGCGATATTACATTTTCAATTCCATATAATACGCTGTTATTTCAAAAAATTGGAACAATTAATACTGAAAAACCATTATTAGCTACATTTGAAATCAATAATCAAAAAGGTGCTATTTTATTTGGTGAAAATTCTTGGCGTTGGAGAATGAATAGTTTTTCGTCATTAAAAACATTTGAATATTTTGATGGTTATATTTCAAAGTTAGTTCAATATTTAGCTTCGAATCAGAAAAATAAACAATTATCAGTTTCTGTAAAAACTATTTATCATACAAATGAAACTATCCAAATTTCTGCAAGTTATTTAGATAAAAACTTGAATTTTGACGGGAGAGTTAAGCTTTGGCTAACAATTTCTAATAAAAAAAATAATTATTTTAAAAAGATACCTTTTGCCTTACTACAAAGTAAATTTATTGTGGAATTATCTAATATTCCTTCAGGAGAATATAGGTATACTTTGTCTGTTGAAAACCAAGTGCCAAAAATATCAGGAAGTTTTAAAGTACTCCCTTTTGATATTGAACAGCAGTTTAAAAATGCAAATGATTCAGCATTAAAATTACTGGCTGCTAAAACAAAAGGAAATATCTTTTATTCTAATGATGAAGAAAAACTGCTTGAAAATTTGATATCTGATAAACGATTTAATAATATTCAAAAATCTACTATTATTAAAACGCCTTTAATTAATTGGAAGTGGATTTTAGGAATTCTACTACTTAGCTTAAGTATTGAATGGTTTACGCGTAAATATTTCGGTAAAGTTTAACTATTAGTTATTTTTTTATAATAAATTTAAACTATAGCAAAATCAAAAATTAATATCCAAAATTTATAAATACGTAGTTTAAAAATTGAATATTTACAAAGTTCTAATTCAATAAATTTTGAATTTATATATATGCATAAAATTATAGTTGTCATAATATCTATTACAATTTTATTTCAAAGTTCTAACTTTGAAATAAATGATATAAATAAAGTGCCAATGCTTGTAAAACATTTAATTTCTCATGTGGAAGCAGGTGACAACTTTTCTGATTTTATTTCAATGCATTATGGGAGTCAGGCTAACATGCATAAAAATGAGCATAAAGAACACAAAAAATTACCTTTTAAGGATAAACATCTAGAAACTCACTTTCAGTATGTTTATACTCTTTTATCACAAGAAATTTATACTACTTTTAAAGAAATTCAGTTTAAAGAGCATAAATTTGCATACAATGAACCTATTTCAAATTTATTTATAAATAGCCTTTTACAACCACCACAAAAATAACATAATATTTTCCTGTTTATAGTTAATTTGAAATGCAATAATTTGTATTTCAATCATATACAATTATTTATTATTATATTATGTTACAAAAAATTATTAAAATAAGTATAGAAAATAAACTTATTATTCTATTAATTACAGCTGCAATTTTTGCATTTGGTTTATTTTCATTAACACAAATACCAATTGGTGCTGTACCAGATATTACAAATAACCAAGTGCAGGTTATTACAACTTCCAGAAATTTATCTACCCAAGATGTTGAGCAATTTATAACATATCCTGTAGAATTAGAAATGGCTAATTTACCAGGAGTTCAAGAAATTAGATCCATTTCAAAATTCGGATTATCTGTAGTAACTATTGTCTTTGATGATGCAATAGGAACTTACTTGCCTCGACAACTTATTGCTGAAAAAATAAAAACTGCAGCTGAAAAAATTCCTGAAGGTTTTGGAACTCCTGAAATGGGTCCTATAACTACTGGTTTAGGAGAAATCTATCAATATATTCTTGATACAAAGCCCGGGTTTAAAGATAAATATTCCCCAATGGAGTTAAGAACTCTTCAAGATTGGGTAGTAAAACGACAATTATCTGGTATTCCAGGAGTAGTTGAGGTTAATACTTGGGGTGGATTTCTAAAACAATATGAAGTTGCAATTAATCCTGAAAAGATTAAATCAATGAATATTAGAGCTACGGACATTATTGATGCACTAGAAAAAAATAATAGTGTAGCAGGAGGAGGATATATTGAAAAGAGTAATGAAAGCTTTTTTGTTAGAGGAGAAGGAATGATAAAAACATTAGATGATATTGAAAATATTGTTATAAAAAATGTTGATGGAATTCCAATTTTAATAAAAGATGTTGCCAAAGTTGATTTTGGTTTTGCAAATAGATTTGGTGCAATTACCGGAAATGGTGAAGGAGAGAAGGTTTTAGGACAAGTAATGATGTTGAAAGATGGAGACTCTAACAAAGTTATTGAAGCTGTAAAACAACGTGTTGCTGAAATTCAAAAAACACTTCCTGAAGGAGTTTTTATAAACGGATTTTTAGAACGAAGTGAATTAATAGGTAAAACTACTTTTACCATAGCAGAGAACTTAATTTTAGGAGTCATTATTGTAATTTTTGTAGTTATTCTTCTTTTGGGAAGTTTTCGTTCAGGGTTAGTAGTTGCATCCGTTATACCATTATCCTTATTTTTTACTTTATCTATGATGTATATTTTTGGAGTAGATGCTAATTTAATGAGTTTAGGAGCTATTGACTTTGGAATTATTATAGATGGAGCGGTGATTATTGTTGAGTTTATAGCATTTAAAATTACAAGTAATAGAAAAGAATTAATGCAATTATCTAAAAGTAATAGACAAGATAGTATTGATGAAATTACTTATAAAAGTAGCTCTAAAATGATGACGTCAGCAGTTTTTGGACAACTTATAATTTTAATTGTATTTATTCCAATTCTATCATTAAGTGGTGTTGAAGGAAAAATGTTTAAACCAATGGCTTTAGCATTTAGTTTTGCTTTAATTGGTGCAATGTTCTTATGTTTTACATACGTTCCTGTAGTTGCTTCTATCTTTTTAAAACCTGAAAAAGTCTCTAAAAATAACATTTCAGTACGCTTAATGAACTTCTTTTATAGTTTATATCAACCAACTATAAAATTGGCTTTAAACCATAAAAGAACAGTAATTGTTGCTTCATTGGCATTGTTAATAGCAACAGGTATTCTTTTTAGTAGAATGGGAGGAGAATTTATACCAACTTTAGATGAAGGAGATTTTGTAATTCAACCAGTATTAAAAACAGGAACATCCTTAACAAAAACAGTAGAAATTACCACACAAATTGAGCAAATTTTATTAAATAATTTCCCTGAAGTTGACCAAGTAGTTTCTCGTATTGGTGCTGCTGAAGTACCAACCGACCCAATGTCTATGGAAGAAAGTGATGTAATTATAAAATTGAAACCAAAAGGGGAATGGGTTTCTGCAAAATCAAAAGATGAATTGGCAGATAAATTTAAAGAAAAATTATCTATAATACCAGGTATAGATTTTGAATTTACACAACCTATTGAAATGCGATTTAATGAGTTAATTACTGGTGTTAGAGCAGATGTTGCAATAAAAGTATTTGGAGATGATTTAAGTATTTTAGCTCAAAAAGCAGAAGAAATTAAAGTTAAAATTGCGCATATTGAAGGAGCTGCAGATATAATTGTTGAAAAAATAGATGGTTTACCGCAAATGACTGTTACATATAACAGAAAAAAAGTAGCTCGTTATGGCTTAAATATTTACGATTTAAATCAATTGGTTTCCATGTCATTTGCAGGGCAAACATTAGGAAATGTTTTTGAAGGAGAGAGAAGATTTGATTTAGTTGTTAGATTACAACCAGAATACAGAAAAAACATAGATAACCTTAAAAACTTATATGTGGATACTCCTTCTGGAAATAAAATTCCTTTGCATGAATTAGCAACAATAGAATATACTAAAGGCCCTGCAAAAATAGCAAGAGATAATACAAAAAGACGTATTGTTATTGGTGTTAATGTTAGAAATAGAGATATGGAATCTGTGGTAAAAGACGTGCAGGAAGTGATAGAAAACCAAGTTAAACTACCTGTGGGCTATACTGTTTCTTATGGTGGCCAATTTGAAAATTTAAATAGTGCAAAAGCTCGTTTAAAAATTGCAGTCCCAATTGCCTTATTATTGATTTTTATATTGCTGCATTTTGCATTTAAATCTATAAAAGATGCACTTATGGTGTTTTCTGCAATTCCTTTATCCGCTGTAGGTGGTGTTCTCTTTCTTTGGATTAGAGATTTACCATTTAGCATTTCTGCAGGTGTTGGGTTTATTGCATTATTTGGTATTGCAGTATTAAATGGTATTGTACTTATTGAACATTTAAAAGAATTAAAAGAACAAGGTATGGATAATGTGTACGAAAGAATATTATTAGGTACAAAAGAGCGTTTACGCCCCGTTATTTTAACAGCTGCAGCTGCAGCATTAGGATTTTTACCTATGGCAATTTCAACTGGTGCAGGAGCAGAAGTTCAACGTCCGTTGGCAACTGTTGTAATTGGAGGTTTAGTTACTGCAACAATTTTAACCTTGGTAGTTTTACCTGTTTTATACGCTATTTTTGATACGAAAGAATTTAAAATAAAGAGAAAAAACAAGCTTAAATCTACCATTATTTTACTTTTTATTTTAGCTCCAGTTATTGGATTTTCTCAAGAAAAAAAAATTTCAATGAATGAAGCTATTGCAATTGCAGTGGATAATAATAAGCAATTAAATATCAAACAATTAGAGGTAAATAGAAGTGAAAAATTAATAAAAAGTGCATTTGAAGTAGAGAAAGCAAATGTATATTATATGTATGATAAAACCAATTTAGGTAGTAATGGAAAACCTTTTGAAACGTATGGAATTGACCAAACAATTGAGTTTCCAACTGTTTATTTTGCTAAAAAGAAAGTGAATAAAATTACTTCAAATTTAACAGAGATAAAGTATCAGTTAGCAAAAGCTAATTTGATTAAAAATGTTTCAAAATCTTATAGTACTATTGTTTATTTAAATCAAAAAAAGAAGCAATTAATTGCTTTGGATAGTTTGTATAAAGATTTTTCAAAATCTGCTACCCGCAAATTTGAATTAGGTGAGTCTAATTATTTAGAAATGATAACTTCACAGTCTAAACATAAACAGTTTTCCATTCAATTAGAACAGCTTGCGAATGAGATAAATATAGCTTATGAATCCTTTAATTTATTACTTCAAACAGAAGAGAAATTTAAAATTTCAGTAATTAATTTATCCAAAATAGTACCTAAAAGTATTGATTTAAAGAACCATTCAATTACTAAATATTATACTGAAAATAGCAAGTTGTTTAAGGCACAAAAAGGTGTTGTAAAACAACAATTATTACCTGATTTACAATTTAATTATTTTAATAGCAAAGATTTAGCTGCAAATACATCTGTAAATAATTTTCAGGCAGGAGTTTCAATTCCTTTATTCTTCTTTGGGAAATCAGCTAAAATTAGTGCCGCAAAAATACGAGAAGATATTTCAAATGAAATGGTTATTGATACAAGTTTAAAGTTGAAGGCAAAATATAATAATTTAAATGAAGAACTTAAAAAACGTGAGTTGCAATTAGATTATTATACTGAAAGTGGAAATAACTTGGCAAAAGAAATTCTAAAAACAGCTACTTTAAGCTATAAAAGTGGAGAAATTGACTTTTTCCAATACATACAAAGTATTGAGACTGCTAGCCAAATAAAAATTAATTACTTAACCAATTTAAATAGTTACAATCAAATAGTATTGGAACTTAATTATATAAACTTATAAAATTATGAAAACTTATATATTAAAAAGCATATTTCTATTCTTAATTCTTACTGCATCCTTATCGTGTGACTCTTCAAAATCTACTAAAAAAGAAACTGAAATTATTACCATAAAAGAATCTACAATTAATATCTCTGTAGCACAATTTGAAAGTGCTAAAATGGTACTAGGAAAAGTAGAATTACAAACGTTTACTGTAGGTATTAAAACAAATGGTTATATAGATGTTCCACCTATTAATAGGGCAAAGGTTAGTGCCATAATGGGTGGGTATATTAAAAAATCTCCTTTATTAGTTGGAGATGAAGTAAAAAAAGGACAATTATTATTGACTCTAGAAAATCCAGATTTTATTGAAATTCAACAAAATTATTTGGAAATTACAGAACAATTAAAATATTTGAAATCAGAAAATGATCGTCAAAAAATATTGTTCGAAGAAAAAATCACTTCTCAAAAAAACTACCTAAAAGCAGAGAGTAATTATAAAAGTGCACTAGCTTTATCTAATGGTTTAGCACAAAAATTACGATTAATGAATATTAATCCTTCCAACGTTAAAGCTGGTAAAATTACTTCTACAATTGGAATTTACGCTCCTATAAGTGGAAGTATAACAGCTATTTACATAAATATTGGTGAATTTAAAAACTCTTCAGAAGTTTTACTTGAAATTATTAATAACGACCATAAACATTTAGAGTTGGTTGTTTTTGAAAAAGATATTTTAAAAATTAAAAAGAAGCAACATATCTTTTTTAGTATTCCAGAAGCATCTTCAAAAAAATACAATGCAGAAGTTTATTTAGTAGGAAAATCAATAAATGAAAATAGGACTATTAAAGTTCATGGACATTTAGAAGATGAAAATAAATCGTTTTTAGTAGGTATGTTTGTTGAAGCTGAAATTATAATTAATTCAGTACAAAAAACAGCACTTCCCACAAGTGCAATACTAGAAGATAATGGTACGTTTTATGTTTTAGTTTTGAAAGATAAAAATGAAAAGTATTATGAATTTGAAAAAGTACAAATTACTATTGGAATCAAAAATGAAGATTGGACAGAAATTGAGAATTCAAATTTAAAGGATAAAAAAGTACTTTTAAAGGGAGCATTTCTTCCGTTAGAATAGTTTTAAGTTAAATTATGCTTAAAAAGCACAATTATATTAATTTAATGAATTCTGTTTCGTATTTTTGATGAAATTTAAAACTAGAAAAATGAGTAATAACGGACAATTACAATTACCAAAAACTTTAATGCCTTTACTATTATTAGGTATTGTGGCAATTATATTTATATCAAAATCAACGGTTACAATTGATGCCGGTGAAGCAGGTGTTTTATGGAAACGTTTTGATGGAGGTGTAGTAACAGATCAACCACCATTGGGTGAAGGGTTTCATTTTGTAGCTCCTTGGAATACAGTTATTGTATATGAAGTAAGACAGCAAGAACTTTTTGAAAAAATGAAGGTGCTTTCTTCAAACGGATTGGATATTATTTTAGAAACATCAGCCTGGTACTTACCTAAAGCAAGCGAACTAGGAAAATTACATCAAAGGATTGGGGAAAATTATTTAGAAAGAGTAATTAAACCAGCTTTACGTTCAGCAGCGCGTAGTGTTGTTGGGAGATATACTCCTGAACAATTATATGCAAGTAAGAGAGATATAATTCAACTTGAAATTTTTGATGAAACTAAAAAAATATTAGAAAAAGAATATATCCAATTAAATCAACTTTTAGTTAGGGATGTAACATTACCACCAACAATTAAAAATGCGATTGAACGTAAATTAAAACAAGAACAAGAATCTTTAGAGTATGAATTTAGATTGGTAACAGCTGCTAAAGAAGCTGAAAAACAAATTATTGAAGCTAGAGGTAAAGCTGATGCTAACCGTATTTTAAGTGCATCACTAACAGATAAAATTTTAAGAGATAAAGGAATTGAAGCTACATTAAAATTAGCTAATTCACCTAATAGTAAAATTGTTATTGTTGGAAGTGGTAAAGATGGTTTACCATTAATTTTAGGAAATCAATAAGTTTCTGAAAATAATTTCATAAAAAAGCCAACAATTAGTTGGCTTTTTTTTTAATTTTCTTTCTTTATAGTACTTCCTTTTTTTATAGCTTTATGATTTTCGTAACACAATAAAACGGCTTCAATAAGCTGTAAATCGCTGGCAGACCTGATAAAATAATCTGAATAATTGCATTCGTTTAGTAGTTCGGTTAGCTCTTGAGCATCCATATCTAAATACTCCATCATTAATTCTCTATTAAATTTACCTTCCAACATTTTACGTAAATTATCATCACTTCTTAATTTTTTGAGTTTTCTTAATTGTTGTGGTTTTTTACCAAACAAATTATAGACAAAGTCTATTGGCTTAAATAGGGCATCAATAGGCGAAGTGTAATCTTTTCTTGCTTGAGAACCAACTTCATAAGTTTGAGGCAATCCAACTATATGTATTCGAGCATATTTATCTTTAGGAACATTTTTAGCATCAATTTCTAAAACACCTACAAGTTTATGCGATTTTACAACAATTTCAGCTAACTCTTCAACTCTTTCATGCAATTCAATTACCAATTCATTTCCTTTCAATAAATCGTTTGTAATTTTTAATTTAATAGACTGAAAACCTAAATATGAAATGTAAATAGTATCATTAACTTTAGTGGCTAATTCAAATTTACCATCATCATTAGTAATACTACCAACAACTGAATTTAAATTGAACAAATTCGCTCCTTTTAAAGGCAGTTTATTAGCATTATCAACTACTTGACCTTTTAAAAAAAATATCAAGTTAATAGTATTTATAGAGTCTTTAACTTTAGATTCTTGCGCAAATGCTTTAATAGTAATCAATAATAAAGCAAAATAAAATATATTTTTTAGCATATGCAATTATACTAATTAATACTCATAGTTTTGTTAAAGAAAACTAAAAGAATAAGTGAAAATTTATAGGGCTAATAAAACGAGATAGCTTTTTGAATTTTTGTTGTGAATTGTTTATATGTACATAAAATACTATTAATAAGTAATTTAAGATACAATTGGAGTTACTAAGTCGATTTAGGTGTGTAAAAATAATACTATACTTAGAAATTGAGTAATTTTGCAATTATGATAAAAGAGATTCAGTTAAGGATTAAAATTCAAGATACAACACAACAAAATATTTTAAATAAGGAATCAGCCAGGCATTTAGGCATCACTGAAAATGATATTAATGCTATTAAAGTGTTGCGAAAATCTATTGATGCCAGAAAATCTCAAATTATTTTCAATTATAAAGTAGCAGTTTATTTAAATAATGAAGAACCAAAACCTTCAGAATATATATTTGCTTATAAGGATGTTTCAAAAGCCAAAGAAATTCACATAATTGGTTTTGGACCCGCAGGGATGTATGCTGCATTACGCTGCATTGAGCTTGGTTTTAAGCCTGTAGTATTAGAAAGAGGGAAAAATGTTAAAGACAGGCGTAGAGATTTGCGTGCCATTAATCAATTTCATATTGTAAATAAAGATTCTAATTATTGCTTTGGTGAAGGCGGAGCTGGAACATACTCTGATGGAAAATTATATACAAGAAGTCTAAAACGAGGAAATGTTCGTAGAATATTTGAAAATTTAGTTTACCACGGAGCCACAGATCAAATCTTAGTTGATGCTCACCCACATATTGGCACAAATAAATTGCCAACGGTTGTTAAAAATATTAGAGAGACTATTTTAAAATTTGGAGGTGAAATTCATTTTGAAAGTAGAGTGGAAGATTTTACTATTAAAGAAAATAAAATTTGTGCTATACATCTTCAAAATAATAAAGAGATAACTGTTGAAAGTGTAATTTTAGCAACAGGACATTCGGCGAGAGATATTTATTATTTATTACATAGAAAAAATATTAAACTTGAAGCAAAGTCATTTGCAATGGGAGTTCGTGTAGAGCATCCACAGCAAATTATAGATTCAATTCAATACCACTGTAAAAGTGGAAGAAATGAATTATTACCTCCAGCTTCATACAGTTTAGTTCAACAGGTAAAAAATAGAGGTGTATATTCTTTTTGTATGTGTCCTGGTGGTTTTATAGTTCCTGCAGCTACTGAAAATGGAGAAGTTGTTGTAAATGGTATGTCACCATCTAAAAGAAATAGCGAATTTGCAAATTCAGGAATTGTAGTTGAAATTAATGTTGAAAAAGATTTACAAAAATACAATCATTTGGGAGTTTTAAAAGGATTAGAATTTCAAAAAGATTTGGAAAAAATGGCATTTATGGCTGGAGGAGGAACGCAAACAGCACCAGCACAAAGACTAACAGATTTTGTTGAAGGTAAATTATCTACAAACTTAAACTCTACATCATATCAACCTGGCTTAAAATCAGCTCCTTTACATAGTTTATTACCTTCATTAATTGGTAGTAGATTAAGAACCGGTTTTGAAGCTTTTGGAAAGAAAATGAGAGGGTATTATACAAATGAGGCAAATGTTATTGGTGTTGAATCCAGAACATCTTCACCAATAAAAATACCAAGAACCGAGGCCCTAGAACATCCACAAATTAAAGGTTTATTTCCTTGTGGAGAAGGAGGTGGATATGCTGGTGGTATTGTTTCTGCAGCAATGGATGGTGAACGCTGTGCTGAAGCTGCTATTGCTACTATGTAAATTTTAAATTCTATCTAATACTTACCTATGATAGAAACTTAATTATTTAAGATTTTAACTATTAATAATTACATAGCTATAATAATATAGTTTAACTTTAATATTTTTAACGCAAGAAGAATAAAAAGCTAAACAAAGGTGTTTGCAGATTGGTTCATGACAATTTGACCATTAAAAATAATTATTAATAGATGAAATTTAAACTAACTTATTTTACAGCTTTACTATTTTTATTTATTACTTGTACAAGTAATAAAACAAAAATCTACCCAGTTGATTTAGTTATTAAAGGGGGTACAATTTTAGACCTTTCTAGTCAAGGAAAATCAAAAATAGATTTAAAAAACATGGCTGTATTGATTAAATCTGATACTATTTTTGGAATTATAGAAGCATCAGATATATCTAAAAATCAAAAAAATATTATTGATGCAACAGGTAAATTTATCATTCCAGGTTTAACAGATGGCTTTAGTGTTATTAA
>NZ_JASFZF010000028.1:0-25533 GCF_046055765.1 Lutibacter sp.
CAAAAAGGAATTGATAGTTTAGTAAAACAAGGTGTTTCTGAAATTTTGTTAATTCCGTTGTATCCGCAATTTGCGATGGCCACCACAGAAACCATTGAAGTTTTAGCTAAAAAAATCATCAAAAAAAAATACTCTTCTGTTAAACTAAAAACCTTTCCTGCATTTTATAATAAAGAAGAATATATAAAAGTATTGAGCAACAGCATTCAACAGGAAATAAATAATGTTCAACCTCAACATTTACTATTTTCATATCACGGAGTTCCTGAAAGGCATATTAAAAAATCGGATATCACAAAATCACATTGTAAAATTGATGGAAGTTGTTGTAATACTCCATCACCAGCTCATGAATTTTGTTATCGACATCAATGTTACGAAACCACTAAATTAGTAGCTAAAACATTAAATTTAAATGAAGGAACTTATAGTACTTCGTTTCAATCTCGTTTAGGTCGTGATCCTTGGTTACAACCTTATACTAGCGATACTATTGAGAATTATGCAAAAAAAGGAATTAAAAATTTAGCGGTAGTAACTCCTGCTTTTGTTTCAGATTGCTTAGAAACTTTAGAAGAAATTGGCATGGAAGCAAAAAAATCATTTTTAGAAAATGGAGGTGAAAAATTTTATACAATTCCTTGTTTAAATGACCATGAAGATTGGGTGCAAACCATAGCTAAATGGATTACAAATTGGACTAACATTTCTTAATTTATGGAATATTTATATATAAAATCGTTACACATTGTTTTTATAACAACTTGGTTTGCAGGTCTTTTCTATATCATTCGCTTATTTATTTATTTTAAAGAAGCTGAAGAAAAACCGGAAATGGAAAAACAAATTCTAACAAAACAATACCAATTAATGATTAAACGATTGTGGTATATGATAACGTGGCCTTCTGCTATTTTAGCCACTTTTTTCGCTGTCTGGTTACTAATTTTAAATCCTGCCTGGTTGCAAACTAATTGGATGCTGATAAAATTAGGTTTTGTTGCTTTGCTTTTTGCCTATCATTGGTCTTGTCAAATTATGTATAACCAAACTAGTAAAGGTTATTTAAAATATTCCTCTTTCAGTTTACGAATTTGGAATGAAGTTGCAACCATTATATTATTTGCTTGTGTGTTTTTGGTAGTTTTAAAGGATGCTTTGGGTTGGGTTTTTGGCGTACTTGGAATTGTTGGCGTTTCCATTTTACTAATGTTAGGAATTAAATTATACAAATCTGTCAGAAACAAAAATAGTTGGGAAACTAAATAATTTTTCTTCTAATTTATCATATCCATAAAAATTATAGACTTACCATACATTCTCTTCAATATTTATCACAATTCAACAGTAATTTTTTTAATTATATTGATAAGATTTTAAATATACAATAATCTAAAAATCAATATATTACAAGTTACTTAATGACTAAAGTCATTTTAAAAACCGTTTCCTTTATCTAATTTTACAATCACAAAACTTTTCAAATATAAATGTGATTTTATGAAAAAATTATTATTAGGAAATGAAGCATTAGCACAAGGAGCCATTGATGCCGGATTATCAGGTGTTTATGCTTATCCAGGAACACCATCAACAGAAATAACAGAGTACATACAAAAATCTAAAACTGCGAAAGCATTAAATATTCATTCAAAATGGTCGGTTAACGAAAAAACTGCCATGGAATCTGCCTTAGGAATGTCCTATGCAGGTAAACGAGCCATGGCGGTTATGAAACACGTTGGTTTAAATGTTGCCGCTGATGTTTTTATGAATATGTCTATTTCCGGTATTAACGGAGGTTTAGTTGTTGTTGTAGCCGATGATCCATCAATGCATTCCTCACAAAACGAACAAGATTCTCGCTTTTATGGTAAATTTGCGATGATACCAATTTTAGAACCTTCTAATCAACAAGAAGCTTATGATATTACTAAATATGCTTTTGATTTATCTGAAGAAACTAGATTACCCGTTTTGTTAAGAATGGTAACCCGGTTATCACATTCAAGAGCAGGTGTAGAAATAAGCGATACTCAAAAAGCTCAAAATGAAGTTAAACTTCCATCAAATTCAACTCAGTTTTCATTAATCCCTTCTTATGCTAGAGGATTATATAAAAGCTTGGTAGCTATTCAACCTGAGCTTGAAAAAAAAGCCGAAAATAGTATTTATAATAAATTAATTCAGGGAACAGATAAATCCATTGGTATTATTGCTTCAGGAATTGGATATAATTATTTGATGGAAAATTATGAAGATTCAACTTGTCCTTATCCAATTTTAAAAATTTCACAATATCCACTTCCAAAAAAACAAGTAAAATATTTATTTGATACTTGCGATAAAGTATTAGTTTTAGAAGAAGGCTATCCATTTATTGAAGAAATGATTTCTGATTTTTTAGGTGAAAAACGCAAGGTAATTGGAAGACTTAGCCTTGATGTAAATAGAGTTGGAGAATTAAACCCTGACAGCATTGCAAAAGCATTGCATTTACCAATTCAAGAAACCGAACAAAAGCCAAAAGTAGTTGCTAATCGTCCACCAGAATTATGTGTAGGTTGTGGTCATCGAGATTTATTTGATGCTATAAATCAATTAAAAAAGGAAGAACAAAGTCAACAAGTATTTGGTGATATTGGTTGTTATGCACTAGGAGCTTTAGCTCCTTACAAAAGTATTAATGCTTTAATTGAAATGGGAGCTTCTATAACTATGGCAAAAGGTGCTGCAGATGCAGGAATTCATCCGGCAATAGCAGTTATTGGAGATTCTACTTTTACACATTCAGGAATGACTGGTTTATTAAATGCAGTAATCGAAAAAACACCAATTACCGTAATTATTTCAGACAATTCTGCCATTGCAATGACTGGTGCTCAAGATTCATCTGCAACTGGAAGATTAATTTCTATTTGTAAAGGAATTGGCGTTGAAGAAGAACATTTAAAAATTATAACTCCACTTCACAAAAATATGGATGAAAATGTAGATTTAATTAGAAATGAATTAAATTATCAAGGCGTTTCTGTAGTTATTTCACAACGCCCTTGTGTACAACTTCCTAAAGAAAAAAAGGATAAATTAAAAGCAATAAAATCCGTTGCATTAAACTAAAATTAAAAAAAATGAAAACAAATATAGTATTAGCAGGTGTTGGCGGACAAGGGATTTTAACAATTGCTGCAGTTATAGATACCGCTGCAATTGCATCCAATCTATACTTAAAACAATCTGAAGTTCACGGAATGAGTCAGCGCGGTGGTGCTGTTCATTCACACGTTCGTATTTCGGATAAAGAAATTTTTTCTGATTTAATTCCTCTTGGAAAAGCAGATATCATTATTTCCGTTGAACCCATGGAATTATTACGTTATCTACCTTATTTAAAAAAAGATGGATATTTAGTAACAGATTCCAATCCTTTTGAAAATATAGCAGATTATCCGGAACTAAAAACTGTTTATGATGAAATTAAATCACATCCAAATCATATTTTAATTGATGCTAAAAAAATAGCGAAAGATTTAGGAAACTCAAGAGCAACTAATATTGTTTTAGTTGGTGCAGCTTCTTCAAAACTTCCTTTAAGTGAAGAAAGCCTAAAACAAGCGATAACGACACTTTTTGAACGAAAAGGAGAACGTATTGTTAATAAAAATTTAGAAGCTTTTGATAAAGGAAAAGAAGTTGCCACTGAATTTGTTTTATAAATTTTTATAAATGTTACATAAAAACCTAATCACTCCTAAAAGCATTGCCGTTATTGGCGCATCTAACAACATCCATACGCCAGGTGGCAGCGTGCTTAAAAATCTAATAGATCATCAGTTTAAAGGAAATTTAATAGCTGTAAACCCAAAGGAAACTGAAGTCCAAGGCATCAAATGTTATCAAAACATTGCTGATATTCCACAAGTTGAATTGGCTATAATTGCCATTGCAGCAAAGTTTACTTTGGAAACCATAAAAGTGTTAACCAAACAAAAAAACACCAAAGGTTTTATTATATTTTCTGCAGGTTTTAGCGAAAAAGATAAAGAAGGTGCAAAATTAGAACAACAAATTGTAGCAGAAATAAATGCTGTTGGCGGAAGCTTATTGGGTCCAAATAATATTGGTTTAATCAATCAGAATTATGCAGGTGTATTTACCTCTCCTATTCCAAAACTAGCTAAAAAAGGAGTTGATTTTATTTCAGGTTCAGGCGCTACAGCTGTTTTTATTATTGAAGCCGCTATGGCAAGCGGATTAACTTTTTCAAGTGTTTATTCTGTAGGAAATTCTGCTCAAATTGGTGTAGAAGAAGTTTTGGAACATTTAGATGAAACCTTTGATTCTTCTGAAAGTTCAAGAGTAAAACTATTATATATTGAAAGCATTGGAAATCCTGAGAAACTATTAAAACACGCAAGCTCTTTAATTAAAAAAGGATGTAAAATAGCAGCTATTAAAGCAGGAAGTTCCTCTGCAGGAAGTAGAGCAGCAAGTTCTCATACTGGCGCTTTAGCGAATTCTGATGTTGCTGTTAATGCCTTGTTTAAAAAAGCTGGAATTGTACGCTGTTATGGCAGAAATGAATTAATTACGGTTGCCTCCATTTTTATGCTACATGAATTAAAAGGAAAAAATATTGCTATTATTACGCATGCTGGTGGTCCGGCAGTGATGCTTACCGATGCCTTGTCAAAAAACGGATTAAATGTTCCAGAAATAAAAAGTAAAAAAAGTAAAGCATTGCTTGAAAAATTATTTTTTGGATCATCCGTAGCTAATCCTATTGATTTTTTAGCAACAGGAACCGCAGAACAATTAGAAACGATTATTGATTATTGCGAAAATGAATTTGATGAAATTGATGCTATGGTAGTTATTTTTGGTAGCCCTGGTTTGTTTGAAGTGTATGATGTTTATGATGTGCTTGATAAAAAAATGAGAAGCTGTAAAAAACCTATTTTTCCAGTATTACCATCCGTTGTAAATGTTAAAAAAGAAATTGATTATTTTATTGAAAAAGGAAATGTAATGTTTCCTGATGAAGTATTGTTTGGAAATGCCTTAGCTAAAACCATGGTAAATTCTAGTCTTCAAAATGAATCTATTTCAACGGAGAACATCAATAAAAAAGCGATAAGAAGCCTTATAAATAATTCAACTGATGGATATTTAGCACCTAATACTGTAAAAGAAATTTTAGAATTGGCTCAAATTTCTGTGGTACCAGAATTTATTTGTACATCTGTAAATGAATGTGAAACGACCATGAAAAAAACAAACTTTCCTGTGGTCATGAAAATTGTTGGTCCAATTCATAAAAGCGATGTTGGTGGAATTATTTTAAATATAAATTCCATAGAAAAATTACGAAATTCCTTTGATGAAATCATGAAAATTGAAGGAGCAAAAGGCGTTTTAATTCAACCTATGAAAAAAGGAATTGAACTATTTATTGGTGCTAAAAAAGAAGGAGATTTTGGACATTTAGTATTGTGTGGTTTAGGTGGAATTTATATTGAAGTTTTAAAAGATGTAAACGCGGCTTTAGCTCCAGTATCATTTAATGAAGCTACTGAAATGATTTGCAATTTAAAATCGTATAAAATAATTCAAGGAGTTAGAAATCAAAAAGGAATTAATGAAGATTTATTTGCTGAAATAATCATAAAAATTTCTAATTTAGTTACTGTTGCGCCAGAAATTATAGAATTAGATTTAAATCCGTTATTAGGAAATTCAGAAGAAATTGTAGCGGTAGATGCAAGAATACGAATTGAGAAATAAAATATTATAGAAGTCAGTAGTTAAATATGCTAAGTAAGTTCTAATTCCAATAATAGTGTCAGGTCGAGCGGAGTCGAGACCTAATTAGTGTAACAACAGTTCTCGACTCTGCTCGAACAAACTTTTTTATGTTTTGTAATTTATTGACAATGAAGTAATTAATTATTATTTTAATTATGTAACTAACTACTGACTTCTAAAATATTATTTATCATAAATTAAACAATTCTTCTAAAACAAAATTTCATTTTCGTGCGCAGGGATAACAGAGCACAGCGACGTGGCAATCTCATAAATGGAACTTGTCATTGCGAGGGCGGTACAACCGTGGCAATCTCATGACAGTAACTAAAATTTCATAGATTACTTCAGTTTTTATCAAAACTTCATAATGACGTGTTGGTTATCAATAACGTCAATTCAAGTTATAACAAATCTACCTCTCCTCTATTTTCTGAACTTGTACTTCCAATCAAAAAATTGGCATTTTTTGGTTGAATTTTGAAAGCAACATTTTCAAATTTTAATTTTTCAAAATGCTGAATAATTTGAGTATTTGAACTAATATCATTATCAAAAACTAAAGTGTCAATTTGGTTCTTTTTAAGAATATCTTTTATATCATCAAAATGATTTAGTAATTCTTTTGAAACAATTAATTGCTTATTTTTAAAATAGTTACTTATTTTTTTATTTTTTCCAAAATATAAAACAGCTGCTATCGGTTTAATTTTTGAAGTTGAAAAATTGAATTTAAACCATTTTAGAAAAAACCAAAATTCAATTCCAAAACTCATTAAAAAATCATAGACTTTATTTAGTTTAAAGTGTTTATCATAAAATATTTTCATTGCACCGTGAAAATATCTTAGATTTTTTGTGTCTTTTTTAGTGCTTTCTCCTTTATAATGAATTACAGTAGTTTCTGAAAAATAATAATTTTGATAACCTTTATTTAAAATTTTATAACTCAAATCAATATCTTCACCATACATAAAATAAGCTTCATCAAAACCATTTACCTCATTATAAATAGATCGTTTCATAAACATAAAAGCTCCAACTAAAATAGCTATTATACCACTTTCATTTTCTGCTAAATGTGTTGCATAATATTTTCCGGTTCGCTTACTTGAAATAGCAAACAACTTGTTAAACGCAACTTGAGGAGTTGGAATTCCACGCTTACTTTCAGGTAGAAAATTACCAGAACCATCAATTAACTTTACACCTAAAGCACCTAAATTATTTTTAGTTTTAGCAAAAGCAAAAATTTTATCTAAAGTATCTTCAGCTAAAACGGTATCTGGATTTAATATTAAAACATATTCCCCTTTAGCTGTGGCTACTCCTTGATTATTAGCTTTAGAAAAACCTACATTTTTTTTGTTTTGAATTAAAACAACTTCAGGATATTTTTTTAATAATAAGTCACAACTGTCATCGGTAGAATTGTTATCCACCACAATAATTTCAACTTTCAAATTAGTAGATGCTGCATTTATACTTAAAATGCATTGCTCTAAAAAGTACTGAACATTATAATTTACAATAACAACCGAAATATCCATTACTTATAGTGATTTTTCAAAAGGAATTCGGTTAGTAATACTTCTTCCTAAAGTAATTTCATCTGTATATTCCAATTCATCACCCACAGAAATTCCTCTGGCAATAGTAGAAGTTTGAACATTAAATTTTTCTAATTGTTTAAAAATATAAAAATTGGTAGTATCACCTTCAATGGTTGAGCTTAAAGCAAAAATAACTTCCTTTACTCCTCCTTTTTTTATTTTTTCAACTAAACTATCAATAGTTAAATTTTGAGGACCAATTCCTTCAATAGGCGATATTTTGCCGCCCAACACATGGTATAATCCTTTATACTGAGCAGTATTTTCAATAGCCATTACATCACGTACATCTTCAACAACACATATAATTTCTTCATTTCTAGAAGGATTTCTACAAATTTCACAAACTTCATGATCTGAAATATTATGACATTTACTACATAATTTAATATCATCCACTAAACTATTTAATGATTTTGCCAATTGATGCGTATGCGTTTTTGGCTGTTTTAATAAATGTAAAACCAAACGCAATGCCGTTCTTTTTCCTATTCCAGGAAACTGAGCTATTTCATTTACAGCATTTTCTAAAAGTTTTGATGAAAAATTCATACCGCAAATGTAATATTATGAAACGATATTCTCAATAATTTTAGTTTCTTTGTTATTCCAAACATTCATAGCTTTAAATGAAACCAATTTATATTCTTTTACTTATTATAGCTTACTTCGGATTACTTTTATTAATTGCACATTTCACAAGTAAAAATGATAGCAATGAAACTTTTTTTAAAGCCAATAAAAATTCACCTTGGTATGTAGTTGCTTTTGGAATGATTGGCGCTTCACTTTCTGGTGTAACGTTTATTTCAGTTCCTGGTTGGGTGCAAAGTGCCCAATTTAGTTATATGCAAATTGTAATTGGTTATTTGTTTGGTTATTTTGTTATTGCTTATGTATTAATTCCTATTTATTATCGCCTTAAAGTAACTTCAATTTATGAATATTTAAAAATACGATTTGGTACTTCAACTCATAAAACCGGAGCAGTTTTCTTTTTTATCTCTAGAGTTTTAGGTGCTTCTTTTCGTTTGTTTTTAGTCGCTTCCGTTTTACAATATTTTATTTTTGATGCTTGGCATGTTCCATTTGAAATAACCGTTATACTTTCCATTCTTTTAATTTGGATTTATACTTTTAAAGGTGGTATAAAAACCATTGTTTGGACAGATACTTTACAAACTTTGTTTATGTTAATTGCCGTTTTTGGATCCATTTATTTCATTATGAATCAATTAAATTGGTCTTTAACCGATTTGTTTGCTTCTACGGAGTTCAAACATTATAGTAAAATTTGGTTTTTTGATGATTTTAATGACAAAAAATATGCAATAAAATCTATTTTAGGAGGAATGTTTATTGCCATTGCTATGACTGGTTTAGATCAAGATATGATGCAAAAAAACCTGACTTGTAAAAACACTAAAGAAGCCCAATGGAATGTGTTATCCTTAGGATTTATTCTAATTATTGTAAATTTTATATTTCTAACTTTAGGCGCTTTATTGTTTATTTACGCACATAAATTTAACATTTACATTCCTGTAGTTGATGGTAGTGTTAAAACGGATTTACTTTTCCCCGAAATTGCCTTACAAAGTAATTTAGGAAAAACAATAGGAGTTTTATTTGTTTTGGGACTTATTGCTGCAGCTTATTCAAGTGCAGACAGTGCTTTAACCTCTTTAACCACATCGTATTGTGTTGATTTTTTAAATATCGAAAACAAACCAAAAAATAGGCAAAAAGCTATTCGTAAAAAAGTTCATATTAGCATTTCTATCATTTTAATTTTAGTAATAATTAGTTTTAGATATTTACTAAAAGATAATGTAATTAGTAGTTTATTACAAGTTGCATCATACACTTATGGTCCTTTACTAGGTCTTTTTGCTTTTGGAATTTTCACTAAAATAACTATTAAAGATAAGTGGGTATGGCTTGTTGCCGTAATTTCTGTTGCATTAACTTATTTAATTAATGATTATTCCGTATCACTATTAAATGGTTACGTTTTTGGTTATGAATTATTAATAGTAAATGGTTGCATAACTTTTATCGGACTTTTAGCACTTCAAAAAAGAAAATAATAAAATATTAAAAGGATAACTTCAATCAAAAGATTTTTTATTTTTGTTAAATGGGACAAGACCTAAGTAATTATCGAAAAGTTTATAATAAACGTGAACTTTCAAAAAAAGAAGTATTGGAAAATCCGATGGAACTTTTTCAAAAATGGTTTTATGAAGTTGAAGAATTTGGTGGTAATATAGAACCTAATGCTATGACAATTTCTACCATAGGATTAGATGGTTATCCTAAAAGCAGGGTAGTTTTACTTAAAAAATATACTTGGGAAGGATTTATTTTTTACACCAATTACCAAAGTGAAAAAGGAAAAGCGATTTTAAATAATCCAAACGTTTGTTTATCCTTTTTTTGGAATAATTTAGAACGACAAGTAATTATAAAAGGAACTGCCGAAAAAATTGCAGAAAATTTATCTGATGGTTATTTTGAATCTAGGCCAGACGGAAGTAAACTAGGTTCCTGGGCATCTGACCAGAGTGAAATAGTTCCTTCACGAAAATATTTAGATAATCGATTAAAAAAATTCGAAGAAAAATTTAAAAATCAAGAAATTCCTCGTCCAGATTATTGGGGAGGATTTATTGTAAAACCTATTAGCATTGAATTTTGGCAAGGAAGACCTAACAGAATGCACGATAGAATAATTTATACCTTACAAAAAAATTATGATTGGAAAATTGATAGATTAGCTCCTTGATTTTTTATATTTGAAACGAAACCACAACCTATGAAAACACTTTATATTGTTAGGCATGCAAAATCTTCTTGGGAATATGAAGGTATTAATGATATTGATAGACCTTTAAAAAAAAGAGGAATTAATGATGCTTACTTAATTTCAGCTGTGTTGCAAAAAAAAGTTGCCTGCCCAGATGTTTTTGTGGCAAGTTGTGCAAATCGTGCATTACATACGGCCATGATTTTTAGCTACTCTTTTAACTATCCGCTTGCGAACTTAAAAATAAGTAAATCACTATTCAGTTTTAGTGATGGTTATTTAATTAAAACCGTAAAAGCTTTAGATGACAGCTTTGATTCCGCAATCATTTTTAGCCATGATCACGGAATTAGTGATTTTGTAAATAAATTTGGTGACCAAATACTAAGCCATGTGCCTACTTGTGGTGTTATTGGAATTAAGTTTGAAAACAATCATTGGAAAAATATAAAATCTGGAGAAACTTTTTTGACTGAATTTCCGAAAAATTACAAATAATATGAAAATTGAGAAACTTGCAGGTATTGATATCGGTTCTAACGCCATTAGACTGCTTGTGGTAAATGTAATTATAGATAAAAATACAACTGCTACAGTTTTCAAAAAATCAGCCATAGTTAGAGTTCCAATTCGTTTAGGTGCAGATACTTTTATAACAGGCAAAATATCTGAAAATAACGTAAATCGCATGCAAAAGGCAATGCATGCTTTTAGTTTATTAATGGAGGTTCATGGCGTTAAAAAATATAAAGCTTGTGCAACTTCCGCTATGCGGGAAGCTAGTAATGGAAATGATGTAGTTGAATCTATTTTTAAAAATACTGGTGTTAAAATTGATATTATTGATGGCAAAAAAGAAGCTGAAATAATTTTTTCTACAGACTTAACTTCAATTATTGATGAACATAAATCTTATTTATATGTTGATGTTGGTGGTGGTAGTACCGAAATTACCGTTTTTTCGCATGGAAAAATCATCAACTCAAAATCCTTCAAAATTGGAACGGTCCGATTGCGAAACAAAGACTCCAAACAAATCATTTGGAAAACCATGGAGCAATGGGTAATTGAAAATACAAATCATTTAAAAAGTTTATCCGTAATTGGTTCAGGGGGAAATATTAATAAACTGTTTAAAATGTCTGAAAAACCAATTGGAAAATCATTATCATTACAATATCTAGAAAATCAATATCTGTTCTTAAAAAACATGAGCTTTGAAGATAGAATTACCGTTTTAGGATTAAATCCAGATAGAGCAGATGTTATTATTCCTGCAACTAATATATATATATCTGCTATGCAATGGAGTGGAGCGCATAAAATTTATGTTCCAAAAATTGGATTAGCAGATGGTATTATTAAAAACTTATACTTCAATAAGTTATAATTTAATATTAGCTTTGTTTAACAAACTCCTCTACCAATTTACCTACTAATTTTTCTGATTTTTTTGCTACTTTTTGAACCTCTTCATGAGATACTTCTAATACAAAATCATCACCTCCCATATCTGTTATTACCGAAATTCCAAAACATGTCATACCCATATGTTTTGCCGTTATAACTTCAGGAACTGTGGACATTCCAACAGCATCACCTCCCATATTTTTTACCATATTATACTCGGCAGGAGTTTCAAAAGTTGGACCTTGTAACGCTAAATAAACACCTTTTTGAACTGGAACATTTAACTTTTTAGCAATGCTTTCCATTTTAGCAATCATTTTTTTACTGTAAGCTTCATGCATATCTACAAATCTCGGTCCAAAACGATCTTCATTTTTACCATGTAAAGGATGAATGGGCATTAAATTAATATGATCGGTTATAATCATAATGTCTCCAACAGAAAAATTAGAATTTACACCTCCAGAAGCATTAGAAACAATTAAATTTTCAACCCCTAAATATTTCATAACACGTACAGGAAATACAGTTTTTTCAATAGGCCAACCTTCATAGAAATGAAATCTTCCTTGCATAGCTAGCACTTTTTTAGATCCTATTTTACCAAAAATTAATTCACCTTTATGACCTTGAACAGTTGATACCGGAAAATTTGGAATATCTGTATAAGGTATTTTAATTTCAATTTCTATTTTACTAACTAGGTTTCCTAATCCTGTTCCTAAAATTATTCCAAAATCTGGACTTGTAATTCCTTTATTTTTTAAAAACTCAACGGTTTCTTGTACTTGATTCCACATAGGTATTTATAAGATTGTTAAAATCTGTTTTATGATTAATAAATATTGTTTTTATGGCTATGTAATAGACATTAGGCAATTTGTCAAAGATACGAACATAATCTTTTTCTGTGGTTAAAATTATCTTTTTATTTGTTTGAATTTCACCAAATCTATTTTTTATGTTAGCAATATCTTGATCTGAAAAATGATGATGATCCTTGAATTTTAAATGGTTACATGTTATATTTTTATTTTCCAAATAGCGTAATAATGGCGTTGGATTTGCGATTCCTGTAACCAATAAAATTTCACTTCCTTTTAAATCTTCAACTTGTAATTCTTGATTACCTTTTAAAACAGTATCATAACTAATTGAAGTGAAAAATATTGTTTGAGACAACCTCGGATTTAATTTTTTAGCAATTTCAAATTGTTCATCTTCAGTTAATTTTTCTGGACATTTAGTAACTATAATTAGTTTTGCTCTATTGGCTCCTTTTGCAGTTTCTCTTAAATTACCACTTGGCAAAATAGAATCATCGCTATATAAATTATCAAAAGAAGTTAATAAAATATTTAGTCCCCCTTTAATTTTACGATGTTGAAAAGCATCATCTAACAAAACCAACTCTGTATTTGGTTTAAATTTTAAGATTTGCTGAACTCCATGAACTCTGTCAGCATCCACACAAACAGAAATGTTTTTAAATTTCTGAAAATATTGAAAAGGTTCGTCTCCAATAATTTCAGCATTTGAAGTTTCATCAGCAATCATAAAACCTTTACTTTTTCGA
The DNA here is from genome assembly GCF_046055765.1 of Lutibacter sp. Lineage (GTDB taxonomy): Bacteria > Bacteroidota > Bacteroidia > Flavobacteriales > Flavobacteriaceae > Lutibacter. Next base: position 13,214 of record NZ_JASFZF010000028.1, read on the forward strand.
CTATATCCTCTACTTAAAACAGCAACTTTATATTTTTCACTTAACAACCGAATTAAATATTCAATTTGAGGTGTTTTTCCTGTACCTCCAACACTTAAATTTCCGACAACTATAGTCGGAATATCAAATTCTGTTGATTTTAAAAACTGAATATCAAATAAATAGTTTCTAAAACTAGTTATCCATTTATACAGATAGGAAAAAGGAAATGCTATTTTTCTTAATAAATTCACTAAATGCGAATTTACAAAACATATTAGTAATTTTTACATAATTAGGTTAACTTTAAAAGCTAACTTATATTTGTGTATAAATTTAAAATTTAGAATGAAAATAAAAGAGATCACCAATTGTATTGAAACCATAGCTCCGTTAAATTATGCGGAAGATTTTGATAATGTTGGCTTACTAATTGGCAGCTACACTACTGAAGTTACTGGTGTATTAGTTACTTTAGATACTTTAGAAATAACTATAGATGAAGCCATAGAAAAGAATTGCAATTTAATTGTAAGTTTTCATCCTATTATTTTTTCAGGATTAAAAAAATTGAATGGTAAAAATTATGTAGAACGTGTGGTAATAAAAGCCATAAAAAGCAATATTGCTATTTATGCCATGCATACTGCTTTAGACAATTCATTTATTGGCGTTAATGCGAAAATTTGTGAAGTTTTAGGTTTAAAGTATCCTAAAATTTTAATTCCTCAAAAAAATACGTTAAAAAAATTAATAACCTATGTTCCACTTGAAAATGCTGAAAGTGTTAGAAATGCGATGTTTAAAGTTGGTGCTGGAAACATAGGAAATTATGACCAATGTAGTTATAACACTAAAGGATTTGGAACCTACCGAGCTAATGAAAATGCTAATCCTGTCATTGGTAAAAAAGGACAAATACATACTGAAAATGAAGTTCTAATAAGTGTAATTTTTGAAAAGCACAAACAAGCCAACATTATTCAAGCGCTTTTAAATGCTCATCCTTACGAAGAAGTTGCTTACGATATCATTTCGCTTGATAATATCAACAAAGAAATTGGTATAGGAATGGTTGGTGAGTTCGATAAACCTAAAAATGAAACCGAATTTTTACACTTTTTAAAAAAAACAATGCAAACAAAATGCATAAGGCATTCTAAATTATTAAACAAACCCATTAAAAAAGTTGCTGTGTTAGGCGGTTCAGGTAGCTTTGCTATTAACAACGCAATTAGTTCAAAAGCAGATGCATATATAACTTCGGACGTTAAATATCACGAATTTTATAAAGCTGAAAACAAGTTAGTTATTGCAGATATAGGACATTATGAAAGTGAACATTTCACAAAAAATCTTTTAGTTGATATTCTTACAAAAAAATTTCCTAATTTTGCAGTCGTTTTATCGAATAAAAACACCAATCCAATTTATTACTTATAATATGGCTAAAAAGAAAGAAGTTACCGTTGAAGAAAAATTAAGAGCTCTATACGATTTACAATTAATTGATTCACGAGTAGATGAAATTAAAAATGTTAGAGGCGAATTACCTTTAGAAATTGATGATTTAGAAGATGAAATAGTTGGTTTAAACAAGCGGCTATCTAATTTAGATACCGAAGTAGAAAATTCGAATAGTGATATAGCTACTAAAAAATTAAATATTGATGAAGCTAAATCATTAATAAAAAAATATAACGAGCAACAAAAAAACGTTCGTAATAATAGAGAATTTGATTCTATTAGTAAAGAGATTGAATTTCAAGAACTTGAAGTTCAACTTGCTGAAAAAAGAATTAAAGAATTTAAAGTAAAAGTTGAACAAAAAAAAGAAGTAATTACTACAACTAAAGAGTTAATTGCTAAAAAAAATGACCAATTAAAACATAAATCTGCTGAATTAGAAGATATTATGAAAGATACGGTTAAAGAGGAAACTTTACTAGTTAAAAAATCAGTAGAATATGCTAAATTAATTGATGAAAAATTATTAAAAGCATATACAAGAATTAGAACTAGTGTAAGAAATGGTTTAGCAGTTGTTTCTATTGATAGAGGTGCTTCAGGAGGTTCATTTTTTACTATTCCACCTCAAAGACAAGTTGAAATTGCTGGTAGAAAAAAAATTATTATTGATGAACATAGCGGTAGAATTTTAGTTGATGGTGCTTTAGCTGAAGAAGAAAAAGAAAAAATAAGTAACTTACTTAAGTAATTACTAATACATATTTAAAAATAAGGGTATTCAAATGAATACCCTTATTTTTTTGTTGCTTTTATTGAAAATAGTAAAGGAAATAAATTTTTATTTTTTTTGAATTCAAACATACCATCTTTAGTTTTTTCCATATCCGGGAAGCAATTATAAGGTGATTTTTCAAATTCATGCAAGTAATCAATATGTAATCCTGCCTTTGTTAAAGCAGAAACAACTTCTCCCAACCCATGGTTCCAATTGTATTCTTTACTGATGATTTTGGAATTAAAATTGGCATAAGTTCCTTCATATTCTTCATAAATAACGCTGCTATTTAAATAAGGATGTATCATTTTTGGTGGATTTTGAAGATAATCAAACATCCAAATAATTGGATGGAATTCAATCATATAAAAAAATCCATTTTTATTTAATTTATCAGCTATTATCTTTGCCCAAGTATTTAAATTTGGCAACCAACTTATTACACCATAAGAAGTAAAAATAATATCAAACTTTTCAGCTATTTTTTTTGGAATATCATATACGTTACTTTCAATAAAAACAGCGTCAAGTCCTGCTTTATCATTTAATTTTTTCGCTTGAACAATTCCTTCATTTGAAATATCTATTCCTGTACACTTTGCTCCTAACCTACATAAATTTAAGGTATCTAATCCAAAATGACATTGCAAGTGCAACAATGATTTATCCTTAATAATTCCTAATTCGTCTAATTCGTATTTATTTAAGGAAGATTTTCCATATAAAAATCCGTTTACATCATAAAAATCAGAATTTAGATGTATGCCTACTTTTTTATTCCAAGTTTCTTTATTAACGCTAAAATATTTTTGATGTTTATTCATAATTACAAACTTTTATTTTAAAATAAAAGAATACTTAAAAACCATAATATTGGAATTGATTCTACAAAAAAACTTGTATAATACCTTGATTGTTTGGTAGTAGCATTCCACAGAAATAAAAGTACAATAACTGCTATTATAATTTGAGAAAAATTTTCTTTTTCAAAATAATTATGTTTTACTAAATCTAGTAATACAAATAAAAACAACAAAATAGTGCCTACTATTTTAGAATTTCTAACCCCAACTAATAAAGGAATTGTCTTTAATTGCTTATCATCTAAATTAACATCCCTAATATCAAAAGGAATTGTATAAGCGATTAAAATTAAAATACGTTGTAAAAACTCCAAATAAACATCATAATTAAAATGATATCCTTGTTCTAATAAAGGAAATAAAACCGTTACCCCTGCCCATGCAATAGCAATGCTAAATATTTTAATCGCAGGAAAATTTCTAAAGGAAACTTGTAGCTTACCAATTTTAAATAATGGAATGGCATAAAACACCGTAATAAACCCAAATGGAAATATAATGAACAAAGATTCAAAATTAAATTTAGTAAAAAAAACAATATAAATGGAACATAAAAATGCTAAAATAGAAACCCAAACTAACCTTATTTCATTTTGAAAAAACCAAGACTTAAACCAACCTAGCCGTTTAGAATTTATTTCAAAATAACGTATAAAATTATAAGAAATAATAATTGAAAACCCAATTAGCAAAGGTGCTAAATTTGAATGTATTCCAAATTTGAATAAAGATATTTTTGCTAAACAAAATCCAGCAATACCAACGTGAATATTACTGAAAATATAAAAATCAAATACCTTTTTTAAACTATTCATTACACAAATGTAGTTTTTTGATTTTATATTAATATTTTAATTTTTTATACACTTATATTATGTAGCAAAATTAACCATCCTATTCGTTTATTTTAATTAAATTTGTGTGTTTAAAATTAACACACACAACCTATATAAATGAAAACAGATTCTTTTGTTTTAAGACATTTAGGCCCTCGAGAAAATGAGGTTAAAGAAATGATTAAAACTATAGGAGTTACCTCCTTAGACGAACTAATTGATAAAACAATTCCTTCAGATATTCGCTTAAAAAATGAATTAAACTTACCCAAAGCTATTAGTGAATTTGAATATTTAAGAAAAATTCAACTTTTATCAAATAAAAATAAATTATTTAAAAATTATATTGGTTTAGGTTATCATCCAACCGTTTTACCAAGTGTAATACAACGTAATGTATTAGAAAATCCAGGTTGGTACACTTCTTATACTCCATATCAAGCTGAAATTTCACAAGGTCGATTAGAAGCATTGTTAAATTATCAAACAATAATAAGTGATTTAACTGGATTACCTTTAGCCAATTCATCTTTATTAGATGAAGGAACTGCAGCTGCAGAAGCCATGATTATGCTTTTTAATACAAGAAGCCGTGATCAAAAAAAATCAGAAGTTAATCAGTTTTTTGTTTCTGAAGAATTGCTCCCTCAAACCATTAGTGTTTTAAATACCCGATCAAATCCACTTGGAATTGAGTTAGTTATCGGAAATCATGAAAGTTTTGATTTTTCAACTGAATTTTTTGGCGCCATAGTTCAATATCCAGGTAAAAGTGGTCAAATTTTTAATTATGCTGATTTTGTTGCTAAAGCAAATTCAAATGGAATTAGAGTTGCTGTTGCTGCTGACTTATTAAGTTTAGTGTTATTAACACCTCCAGGTGAATGGGGCGCAGATGTTGTTGTAGGAACAACCCAACGTTTTGGTATTCCAATGGGTTATGGAGGTCCTCATGCAGGTTATTTTACTGCAAAAGAAAGTTATAAACGTACCATTCCAGGTAGAATAATTGGTATTTCAAAAGATAAAACTGGTAAACGCGCCCTTAGAATGGCGTTACAAACTCGTGAACAACATATTAAAAGAGAAAAAGCGACTTCAAATATTTGTACAGCTCAAGTTTTGTTAGCGGTTATGGCTGGTATGTATGGTGTTTACCATGGTGCTGATGGCTTAAAATATATTGCTTCAACAATTAATAATTTAGCGATAACTTTAAATGAAGGATTAAAAAAATTAAATATTAAACAGCAAAATTCCTTATTTTTTGACACTCTATCTGTTAGGGTTTCCAACGATACTAAAGTGAAAGAAATTGCTGAGAAAAAAGAAATTAACTTTTTATATCCTGATAAAAATGTTGTTAATATTTCTTTAAATGAAACAACAAATATTGATGATGTAAATGAAATTCTAGCAATTTTAGCTGAAGCAGAAGGAAAAACTACTGTAAAATTTGATGCAGTAGTTGAAAATGAGTTTACTCAAGATTTTAAAAGAACGACTGATTTTATGACTAATGAAGTTTTTGATAAATACCATTCAGAAACAGAAATGATGCGTTATTTAAAAAAATTAGAAAATAAGGACTTATCGCTTAACCATTCTATGATTTCATTAGGTTCTTGTACCATGAAATTAAATGCTGCAACTGAAATGTTACCATTGAGCTGGCCAAACTGGGGAAATATACATCCATTTGTACCATTAAATCAAGCTCAAGGATATCAAGATATGATTGCAGATTTAGAGAAATCCTTAAATGAAATTACTGGTTTTTACGCAACTTCCTTACAACCAAATTCTGGAGCACAAGGTGAATATTCTGGTTTATCTGTAATTAGAGCCTATCATTTAGCTAATGGAGATAAACATAGAAATATTTGTTTAATACCTTCTTCTGCACACGGCACTAATCCTGCATCAGCAGTTATGGCTGGATTTAAAGTTGTAGTTACAAAATCTACAGAAGCTGGAAATATTGATGTAAATGATTTACGTGAAAAAGCAGAATTTTATAAGGATAATTTAGGTGCTTTGATGGTTACTTATCCTTCAACTCATGGAGTTTTTGAAAGTTCTATTAAAGAAATTACAAAAATTATTCACGCTAATGGTGGACAAGTATATATGGATGGTGCCAATATGAACGCTCAAGTTGGGTTAACCAACCCTGCTACTATTGGTGCAGATGTTTGCCACTTAAACTTACATAAAACATTTGCTATTCCACATGGTGGTGGTGGTCCTGGTGTTGGACCAATTTGTGTTGCAAAACATTTAGCTCAATTTTTACCATCAAATCCTATTGTTAAAACTGGTGGAGAAAAAGCTATTAGTTCAGTTTCATCGGCTCCTTGGGGTTCTGCTTTGGTACTTTTAATTTCTTATGGATATATTAAAATGCTTGGTACTAAAGGGCTTAAAGAAGCTACAAAATATGCTATTTTAAATGCAAATTATGTAAAAGCTAGATTAGAAAAACATTTCAAAATTTTATATGCTGGCGAAAATGGTTTTGCAGCCCATGAGATGATTGTAGATTTTAGAGAATTTAAAGCAAAAGGTGCTGATGTAACCGATGTTTCTAAACGATTGATGGATTATGGTTATCACGCTCCAACCGTTTCATTTCCTGTACACGATACCTTAATGATTGAACCTACGGAAAGTGAAAGCAAAGAAGAGTTAGATCGTTTTTGTGATGCTCTAATAAGTATTAAGGGTGAAATTGATTCTTTAAAAGATGGTGGTTTGAATAGTGCTTTAAAAAATTCGCCACATACGCTTGAAATGGTTACTTCAGATAAATGGGATTATCCTTATTCAAGAAAAGAAGCTGCTTTTCCTTTACCTTATTTACAAGAAAATAAATTTTGGCCTGAAGTTGCTAGAATTGATGATGCTTTTGGGGATAGAAACTTAGTGTGTTCTTGTAATCCAATTGAAGATTATAAATAATTATATCATTTTTTTATATAAAATTAGAAAGTCTCGAGAAAACTCTCGAGACTTTCCTTTTCTACCTATGTAGATTTAATAAAAGTAATAATATTTGTCGTCCCCACAACTGTAGTATATTATCATTTGTCTTTTATAAATACACAAAATAGAAAACCAACAGTTTTAATTAACTAAAGAAATCGTCGTCCCCACAACTGTAGTATATTCTTTAATTATATATATATTAAAACCATTAGATCTTTATATTTATTTATTTCAATTTAATTTATAACCTCAGGATTTACAATAACAAACTCTGTTCGTCTATTTAATTGATGTTCTTCCTCAGAACATCTTACACCGTTTGAACATCTGTTTGTTAACTGTGTTTCTCCATAACCTTTTCCTGTAATTCTTTCAGGAGAAATACCTCTAGAAATTATATAATCCACTGTTGATTTTGCTCTTTTATCTGATAATACCATATTATATCTATCTGGCCCTCTTGAATCGGTATGTGACCCTGACTCAACAATTAACTTTGGATATTTCTCCATAATTGCTACCACCTTGTCTAATTCTAACGCAGCATCTCGCCTAATATTGAATTTATCATAGTCAAAATAAATAGAATTAACATCAATCATAACTTTATCACGTAAAACAATAAACTCATCCACAGGTAAAAATAATTCTACATTCTGATTAATTTTATTTTTATTTGATGTTTTAATTACTTTTGATGTAGTAATATAATACTTTTTACTTGCTTCTATTTTATAGGTGGTCTCACAATCTGCATTATAAACATATTCTCCTTTATCATTATTCTTTTCACCTTCAACTAACAATGCTGTTCCATTATAAATATTTATATTGGCATTAGGAATAACATCTCTTGTTTTTTTACTTTTAACTATTATGGTAATCGTTTGATCACATTCATAAACCAAAGGAATTTCTTCATGAAAATAATAGATATCATCATCTCCTTTGCCCCCAAATCTGTTAGATGAGAAATAGCCGCTACGTTTATCTTTATCTATTATAAAAGCAAAATCATCTCTTTCACTATTCATATTATCTCCTAAATTCACCGCAGGTAAAATTCCATCGGAAGTAATTCTATTTACATAAATATCTAACATTCCTCTTCCATCTGGTCTACCATTAGTTGAGTAATATAAATCATTATTACCATCAATAAAAGGGAACATTTCTCTATCTGCAGTATTTACTTCAGTCCCTAAATTAATTGGTTTACCATAAGTTCCATCATCATTAACTGCAACTTTAAAAATATCTGTTTTTCCAAAGGTTCCTGGCATATCAGATACAAAATATAAGGTTTTACCATCTTCACTTATAGTAGGTTGCCCAGTTGAATAGTTATCGTTATTAAACGGTAAATTTTCAATGTTAGTCCATTCATTATTAGGGCCAACGGTAGCTTTATACATTTGTATTCTGTTTATTCCTAAAGTATCCTTTTTATATTTTCCATTAAAATAATTACTACGTGAAAAATAAACTGTTTTTTTATCTCTAGTAAAAGTTACATCAGCTTCATGATACTTTGTGTTAACATTGGAAGAGAATTTTTTTACATTCGTTATTTCTCCATCTGTTGAAACTGTACCTTCAAATAAATCTAAAAAAGGTTGGCCATTTGGTTTCCAAGTATTATTTATTATAAAACTTCGTTTTGTCGGAGCGGCAAAAATCATTTTGTCTGTTCCAAAAAATGAGGTTCCAAAATTGGAATAAGCATTATTAATAGCTAAATTTTTGATGCTATATCTTTCTTGTTTGTCTTGAGCATAATTTAATATACTTATAAACATTACTAGAATTATAAAAACTTTTTTCATTTTAAAAATTTTAATTTATGTTAACTTAAAAGAAACGAGGTGATAAACCTGCTCTTGAGTTACTAATATTAAACAACAAAAATACTTCATGTGAACCAGAGTTAAAATCACCTAAATTAGATAAAGTATAATCATAAGCGTACCCAATTCTTGTTGATGGCGATATTAAAATATTAAATGTTCCACTTACAGAATCATCTAATCTCCAAGAAAGTCCTAATTCAAATTTATTATTAATTAATGCATTTCCTGATAAATCAACTGATAGTGGAGCTCCTTTAACCGCTTTAAACATTACAGATGGTTTTAATTTTAAATTATCCGAAGCGTTAAATACAACCCCTGATGTGATAAAATAATGCATGTTTTCAGCAGCCCTAGCAACTACACCTCCTTTTTTCTCAAAGTGTAAGGTTTTCAACATATTAGGCATAGAAACTCCTAAATAAAACCGATCAGTATAGTAATATGCACCAACCCCAAAATTTGGGGAAGTTTTGTTCAAATCATTATCTGTAAATAAATCATCTGGAATATTATCTCCTAAATCCAATTGACTCAATTTAGCATCCATAAAGCTAAAACCACCTTTAATACCCAATGCTAAATTAGCATTTTCTGACGTTTGAATTGTATAAGAAAAATCTGCATAGACATTTTGTTCTTTTACAGGCCCTATTTCATCTGCTATTACAGAAAAGCCTAATCCTACATTTCTTTTTATAGGTGCATGAATATCAAATGTATATGTTTTTGGTGCTCCGTCAATTCCAACCCATTGAGAGCGCCCTAACAAACCTATACTTAGCGTATTTTGAGAACCTGCATATGCTGGATTAACAACATTCATATTATACATATACTGTGTATATTGAGCATCTTGCTGACCGTACATTGTTGAAGCTGTTAACAACAACACAATTATTTTTATAATAGCTTTAATTTTTTTCATAATTCAAAATTACTAATTATCTATTTAAATAAACATATCCTGATCTAGGTTTTGCATTATCTTTATTAAAATGCAATATATAGAAATAGGTACCTACAGGAACTTGTTTTTTACCATTTATATTCATACGTCCACTTGAAAAACCATCCCACCAAATTGGTTGAGTTAAAGGATTTCCATTATGTGTATAATCATAAACTTTATTTCCATATCTATTATAAATTTGAAGTTGGAAATTAGGATATAAATTAATTAAACCTGTTATATCAAAGGTATCATGAACTCCATCTCCATTAGGTGAAAATCCTTGAGGAATTATTAATTCCGCAGCTAATACACCTGTAACAATAACTGTAACTGTTGCAGTATCGCAAAGCCCATCATTATCACAAACTTGATAAACAAAAGTATCATCACCAATATAATCAACGTTAGGCGTATAGGTTACCGTTCCATCAGTATTTACAACCACCGTTCCATTAAATGGTTCCTCTGTAATTACCACAGATTCTGGATTAATAGTTCCATCCTCATCATAATCATTTTCTAATACATCAATATCAATTGGAATATTAGCATCCGTTACCACTTCATCATCAATTGCAAATGGTGTTAACGAAACTGTCACTGTAACTGTAGCTGTTTCTATTGTTGTACTACCATCTGTATTTGCAACCGTTACCGTATACTCAAAAACGTCTTCGCCATAAAAACCTTCATTTGCGGAATAACTAACAGTTCCGTTTGAATTAATTTCAACACTACCGCTAGAAGGTGTTGTAGTTGATGTAATTTCAATAGCTGTATTTACATCAAAAGAATCATTCGCTAAAACATCAATTTCCACTGTTTCCTGATCGATAGTTTCTGCATTATCATCTTGAACATCACTTACTGGATTTATAGTAATGCTTACCGTTGCTGTTTCCGTAGTTGTACTTCCGTCTGAATTTGTTACCATAACTGTATAATCAAAACTATCTTCTCCATTGAAATCAGGATTTGGTGTATATGTTACAGTATTATCCGCATTGATTACAACTGTTCCGTTTGATGGTGTGGTTACATCGTTTATTGCTACTTCTGTTGAAGCATCAAATCCATCATTTGCCAATACTGAAATTGTAACAGCTTCATCTTCATTGGTACTTGCCGTATCATCTTGAATATCTCCTACTGGATTTACAGTAATTGTTACTGTTGCTGTTTCCGTTGTTATACTTCCATCTAAATTTGTTACCGTTACCGCATAATCAAAAGTATCTTCTCCATTGAAATCAGCATTAGGTGTATATGTTACAGTACTATCTGTATTGATTACAACTGTTCCATTTAATGGTGTGGTTACATTGGTTACTGCTACTTCTGTTGAAGCATTAAAAACATCGTTTGCCAATACTGAAATTGTAACAGCTTCATCTTCATTGGTTGTTGCTATATCATCTTGAACATCACTTACTGGATTTACAGTAATAATTACTGTTGCCGTTTCCGTTGTTGTACTTCCATCTGAATTTGTTACCGTAACTGTATAATCTAAACTATCTTCTCCATTGAAATCAGGATTTGGCGAATACGTTACCGTATTATCTGCATTGATTACAACTGTTCCGTTTGATGGTGTTGTTACATCGGTTATTACTACTACGTCATCTGAACCATAAGTATCATTAAGTAATACGGATATAATTACTTCAGTATCTTCATCTGTAGTTGCTGTATCATCTTGAACATCAATATCTGAATCTATGATTGTTCCGATTCCTTCACCGTCATTGATTACTGTTAGAGTCGTTGACAAACCACTTAAGTCTACCGTAAAGCTCTCTGTTAGTTCAATTACCGAATCATCAGTGATAGCAACTTTAATGGTTTCTTCTTCACCATCGGTGCCATCAAAACTTAAAGTTCCGCTGTTTGTTGTATAATCGCCTGGCTGAACTGCACTGCCATCTACAGTTGTAAAATCTACGGTCAATCCACCTTGTACCGCGCCGATTAAAGTTACGGTAAACGTTGCTGTTCCTGATGACTCATTTACCGTTACATCATCTATACTCAAGCCACTAACACCATCAGTAAAATCATTGTCAATAATATTCACAGTAGCAGTACTTTCTGAAACCAAAGAACTAATTAAAACAGCATTACTTGAAGATTCAAGCGCAATAATAACACTTTCAGTATTCTCAATAATTAAATCATCAATTACATTCACTGTAATAGATATTGAGTAAGTATTTTCTGGAATTATAATACTGTCCTCTATTGTCTGAAAATCAACTCCATTTGTTGCTGTTCCAGTAATAGAATAAGAAATAACCGTAGGAATACTTATAGGATTAGTTAAATTTAACGTAAACATTCCATTTACATCTGGTTCATTAGCTTGGTTTGTAGCATTAATACTTATAATTGGCACACTAGTAGCATCTTCTATTGTTCCTGTTGCGGTTAATACTGTTGTTGTTATCGCTTCTGTCGTTGGACTGTTAATCGTAACATCATTCAACGTTACGGTAAAGTCCTCTACTGTTGGCTCATAAACACCATCATTGATCGTTGTGATACTAATCGGTGTTGCCAAACTTGTTGTTCCTGCTGCGATGGTATAAACTGTCGTTGCATCCG
>NZ_JASFZF010000029.1:0-57833 GCF_046055765.1 Lutibacter sp.
ATTTATAAAATCATACTTACTCTCTATCCTAGAAACCTTTTCCCTAGAAACTGGTGCAACAATTTGTACTTCATCCACATATTTTATCCATAAATTCATTTCACGCACATAAGGTTCATAAGCATAAATCTTATTCCCTTTAATTTTATGAACGGCGTGTGTAATAATGGCAAACTTCAAACTATTGAGTTATAAAAATTAATATTTTCTTTTACTAACTTAGTAGAATTAAACTTATTAATAACTTCATTTTTAGCATTTTCACTTAATTTAATTGCTAATTCTTTATCTATTAAAATTTTTATAATTTTTTTAGCAATATCTGCTGGTTCATATGGATTACATTCCAAACCAGATATTTTATCAGAAATAATTTCTTTAAAAGGAATTATATTGCTAAAAACTATGGGTTTACGTATCGCCATAGCTTCTATAACCGTTAGTCCAAAAGATTCCATATGCGATGGATATACACATACATGAGCTTTTTTTAAAATTATAGGTATTTTATTATAAGGTACAGCTCCATAAAATTTAACCGCTTTTAAATCCGCTTTAGAAATAAATGTTTTTAAGTATGTAATATAGGACTTTACCGTTTTGCTAGTCCAATCTCTACCAACCAAGTGTAATGTTGTGTTTGGAATTTTATTTTTAACTATTAAAAATGCCTCCACTAATTGTTTTACTCCTTTTTTTTCACAAATAGTACCTATAAAAATTATTGAATTTTTATCTATTTTTACGTCATCATAAATTTGAAACCTACTAAAATCAATAAAATTATATATGGTTTTATAGGGAAGTTTAAATTGAAGTAACTCTTGTGTAGTTTCACCCACATAATTACTAACTGCAATTAATGCATCTACTTTTTTAAATGATTTCTTTTCCTGAAAAGAACGCCAAAAAGCAGGTTGTTTATTTAAAGTTATCGCAAAAAAATGATGACCTCCATGCATACGTATCACTTTTTTATATGAAGTTTTTTTAGGTAAAAAAGTAAAAGAAAGTTCAGAACCTTCAACAATATCAATAGTATTTTTTTGATGAATTTCTTTAATTTTTTTTCGAATACGATAAGAATTGAAAATAAACTTGCCAAATTTAGCAGAAGATTTTTTTATTCTGTATATTTTAACACCTTCATCTGATTCTTTACCTACATTTTTATTGCTATTCGTTATTCCAATAACAGAAACTTCAATCCCTTTTTTTATTAAATTTCTTGCTAAATTTTGTACAAATGTACCTATGCCACCATGTGGTAAATCTTTATAAGGATATTCATTGGTTAAATAAACTATGTGCATGAGATTAATGTATTTGCTATATTTAAAGAGGCTGATTTTCTGTGCTCAGCAATGCTGTTTATCCAATCATTATTATCTAAATTTAAGTTTTCATAAAGACTATTTAATACTAAAATAATTTCTTTATTTGAATTTACCCATAAAACTGGATTTAAACCTTCCATACTTTTAAAATGTTGAAACTGATATATGGTTTCTATATTCCACTTTTTTGAATTAATAGTATTGTAATTTAAATAGATTGCTGGTTTGTTGAACATAGCAAAATCATGTGCCATTGTTGAACCTACATTTATAACTGCATCACAATAAGATACTGTACTTACTAAAAGCTCAATATCATCATAAGTTGGATAAATTATTTCCCAATTAGATGTATTGCCTTTATCAAAATTCCATAAAGGTGGTGCTTCTTTTATTATATCAGGATACTTTGAAATAATACTTTGAAATCTACCCGAAACATCTACTGGTGCTCGTCTTAACAAAATTTGAATATTTAATTTTTCTTTTTGAATTTCAGAGGCTAAATCACCAAGATAATTAGAATCAAAAGGCGAAGTCAGTTCATCATCTCCTGAAAAACAAATTATTTTTTTTGATAGATCTAGCTTATATTTATTGTAAAAAACTTTTTTATCTAAAATGAATTTGTTGTTATAATAAAATTCAAATTGCGGTGTTCCAGTTATAATTATACTATTATTTTTAATTTCTGGATAGTACAAATTTAACTCCTCTTTCATATACTTTGACCAAACTACATATTTATTCGTTCTAATCGTTAATCTGGCTTTTGGTAAATTATCCCAAGAAAAAATAGCTCCAACAGTAACAATACCCATTTGTCGTGCTGCACTAATTAAAGGAACAGCATTTATGGCTCGTTGATGTGTAGAGAAAATAACATCTGGGTTTATAGATTTTAATAACGATTTCTGAGATCCACATTTTTTTGAAAGAGAATTATCGTACAGATCTTCGAACTTTAAAATCCTTTTATATTTTTCCGAAACATATTTCCCAACTATTTCAACAATTCTGTAAAATATTTTTTTTATTAAACTTGACTTATTTGGTCTCCAATTTGTCAAAATTGTAACATTACCAGTTATTTTAGTATTATTAAGCAATCTTGCATAACAAATGGCTTCTCTTAAAAACTTTTGAAAATAGCTTTCTCTATAATATGGTATTCTATATGATTTGAACTTAGTTTTATGAACGCTATAAATTTCTTCAATAGCTTCAGTAGAAACTAAATGCAATAAAATTATTTCACAATTTTTATGCTGTAAATACTCTACCAATTCAGAATATAAGTAGTTTCTAATACCTGTCCCATCAGGAATAACAAAGCAAATTTTTTTCATTTAGCTATTTAGATCCTTAAATTGTTTTTGTTGACTTATTTCCCAAAATGTTCTCTTACTCAAAATTTTTATAAATTTTTGAGCAGAATTCCCTCCCCCAAAATTATTTTTAAGTACTCTATCCGGAACTAATTCTGCCAATTTAATTTGTTCAAGTATATCCATTTTTGAATAGTTACAATTCAAAATAGTTTTGTTTAAAACTCTGTTTTGCTGTCTAGTACCCACATTAATAGTTGAAATTCCATAATATGGTGACTCTCTAACTCCTGCACTTGAATTCCCAATGATAAAATCTGTATTTTTTAGTAAAGTTAAAAAATATTCAAATCGTAATGATGGTAAAATTCTAAAGTTTTTGTATTTCTTTAATTTTTGATAAGCATCTAGTATTATTGAAGATCCTAAATCATTATTGGGATAAATAACCACATAATTTTTATTACTTTCTATAAGAGCTGAAACAAAATTTTTAGCATATTTTTTGATATGTCCAAATTCAGTAGTTACAGGATGAAACATGGCTATTGCATAATGGTTAAAAGTAATATCATAATATTCTTTCACTTTATCAATGGTAGGTAAATCCCTAGAAAACATAATATCTACGTCAGGTGACCCTATCTCAAAAATAGAGTTAGAAAGTTCCCCCATCTGTATCAATCTTTTCTCTGCTTCACTATTTGAAACAAAATGGATATGACTTAATTTACTAACAGAATGCCTAATTAATTCATCAATTGTTCCTGAAATTTCACCTCCTTCTATGTGTGCTACTAGCACGTTATTTAAACTTCCTACAATAGCACCTGCTAAAGCTTCAACTCTATCACCATGCACTACAATTAAATCTGATTTTAATTTTTTAATATATGCAGAAAAGCCTTCAATAGTTTTAGCTAAAGTTAAATCCATAGTAGTTTCATGAGTAAAATTTTCAAAAGTTGAAATATTTTTAAATCCTGCCTTTTCTACTTCTATTAGCGTATAGCCATATTGCCTTTGTAAATGCATTCCTGTTACAAAAATATGGGATTCAAATGCTTCATTATTTTGAAGAATTTGTAGTAGGGATTTTATTTTACCAAAATCTGCACGTGTGCCTGATAAGAATACTATTTTTTTCATTAATTACAACTTCATTTTATAAGTTTAAATTTCTTCTCGATACAATTTTCTTCCGAAAATCACTCGAAGTGACATTTTTAATATAATTTTTTAAGTACTATTTAAAATAATACTTCACTCTTTCCGTCTGTTGAGTGGTTTAGTAAGAATAGAATTCTTATAAAACTGTATTAAGAACTCATTTATTCAATATCCTCCCAATTCAATTGTTCATCATTTAAGATATCTCGTTTTGCTACTTTCCCTATAATTGAATTAAATTTTTCTGCTAAAATCTCTCCTGTTCCAGGGCGTTTAACCCAAATATTTTTCTTAGAAAATAACGCTCCTTTTTTAATGTTTGAAATACTACAAACGGTTGCAAATGCAAAATCAATAGTTACTTGTTCTTCTTTTGCTGGTTTTTTAGTGCCGCCTCTCATCTGCCATATTTCCTCAGTTCCTTTTATTAGACCTAAACAAGCCTGCTCATCCATGCTACATACAATATCTGGTCCTGTGCGTTTCATAGTATCTGTAAAATGACGTTCTAAAATACTTACTCCTAAAGCTACAGCTCCTAAACATGCGTTGTTATTAAGAGTGTGATCTGATAAACCAAATACCTTATCTGGAAATGCTTTATGCATTTCTAATAGTGCTCCATAACGTACTAACTCTGGTGGTGTTGGATATAAATTAGTAGTATGCAACAATGCAATAGGAACTTTATGCTCATCAAAAATTTCAACTGCTTTTTTAATACTTTCTATGGTATTCATTCCTGTACTTAAAATTATAGGTTTTCCAAATGTTGCAATATGTTCTAATAACGGATAATTATTACATTCTCCTGAACCTATTTTATAAGCTTTAACCTGCATTCGTTCTAACCTATCTGCGGCAGCTCTTGAAAATGGAGTAGATATAAATAACATTCCTTTACTTTCTACATATTCTTTTAATTTATACTCCTCTTCTTCATTTAAAGAACAACGCTTCATTATTTCATAGATAGAAATATCCGCATTCCCTGGAATTACTTTTTTTGCAGCTCCACTCATTTCATCTTCTACAATATGTGTTTGATGTTTTACCACTTCAACTCCTGCTCTTTTTGCTGCGTCCACCATTTCAAATGCGGTTTGTAAAGAACCTTCATGATTAATCCCTATTTCAGCAATAATTAACGGTGGATAATCAATTCCTATTTTTCTTCCTGCTATTTCTATGGTTGGGTTCATGCTTCTATATTTTATTTCTTTAATATTTCACTCTTTTCGTCTGTTTGAGTGGTTTAATAAGAATGGAATTCTTAGTAAAACCGTATCGAGAACTCGTGTAAATTACT
Organism: Lutibacter sp.; assembly: GCF_046055765.1. Classification (GTDB taxonomy): domain Bacteria; phylum Bacteroidota; class Bacteroidia; order Flavobacteriales; family Flavobacteriaceae; genus Lutibacter. The sequence goes on from NZ_JASFZF010000029.1 coordinate 5,145, forward strand.
TCTCGATACTATTTAACTCCATTTCATTTCGTTAAATCACTCGAAGTGACGTGTTTATTATGCTCATCCTCAAAATAATACTTTACTCGAAATGACGACTTAACAAATATTCTGCATATTCAAAATCTTCTTTTGTATCAATATCTACTTTAGCAAACGGATGATTGACTATAAAAGGGTAATTATTTTCTCCTAAAATTTTATCTTCTAAAATTAAGGACGCTTTTGTAATATACAATAGCCCATTTTCATAATATAATGGCTCTAAATTCTGACTTCGTTGTCCAATTTTATAATTAAAAGGTTCAAATTTATTATTGATGATTTTTCCAAATTTCTGATGGTTTCTACTTACGGTCATTAAGCTATCATATTTTCTATCTTCGTATTTTTTTAACGCATCTTTTAAAAGGTTTCTTGGTCTTAATGGATTTGTTGGTTGTAATAAAATTATATTTTCAAACACTTCTTTTACGTTTTCCAATACATGTTTTAATGCAGAAACCGTAGTTGCATTATCTCCAGATATTTCTTTGGGTCTATCTACTACTACTGCCCCATTTTTTAAGGCTATTTTTTTTATAGCTGCATCATCTGTAGTAACAATAATTCTATTTATTTTATTTGCTTTAGCGTAATTTATACTATGCACTAATAAGGGAATACTTCCTAACAAGGTCACATTTTTATTAGGGAAACGTTTTGAGCCTCCACGGGCTGGGATGATTGCAATAGTTTTAATGTATCTCATCTTTTAAGATTAATTTTAAAATGCTAGTGCTCCAATTTTTATAGTCATAAATTTTGTTTGGAATATTCTTTAAATAAATATTTTCAAAATTATTATTGGAATACTTTTCAATTTCCTCTTGAATGGCTATGCTCCAACTTTTAGGTTGACTAGGGTTCTTAACAAGCCGACCATATAATTCATTATTTAATATTTCTTTCATCGGATCAATATCTGAAGCTAAACAAGTTGTTCCACATTTTAAAGCTTCTCCAAGTGTTAAACCAAATCCTTCATTACATTGCGTTGAAAACAAATAAAAATCAGCAAGCTGATAATATTCTGGCAATTCAAAGTTAGGTATTTTGCCCAACCAAGTAACATTTTTAATTTCATTAGTTTTAGCAGCTCCTATAACCAATAACTCAATGTTATTGAATTTTTTTATTAGTTTTTCCCAAGCTTTTAAAATTATTGTTAAGCCTTTTTTTGGTCTATCTTGCGATACCCATAAAAAAATAAATTTTTCAGTGGTAATATTTTTTTTATTTTTAAGTATTGCTTTTTTATTTTGGTTAATTCTAAAAAACTTTTTACCATCTATGCCGTTATATATTTGAAAAATATTGCAAGTACCTTTTTCAATTTCTTTTTTTTGATAATTTATAGAAGAGTTTGTTTGAATTATAAGCGTATCAATTGCTTTATAAAAAGTATTCTTTTGAGTTTCCGTAAAGTTATAATTATACCCACACATATGAAAAACTATCTTTATTTTGTTTTTTAACTTATTTTTAGTTACATAATAATTAATTGCAAATAAAATATTAGGGTTGTCTATTATATGAATTGTAACATTTGTTGTAGAATTTATTATTTTTTTAAGAGCAGTCCAATATACTTTGTGTTTATAGTATGGTATAAGTTTTCCGATTTTGTAAGTTAATAATGTAGGCTCTTTAATAAAAGAATATTTAATATCACTAATTTTCTTAATGCCTTCTGGTGCTATTATATAATCAAAAACAGTTATGTTTTTACGTATTAATTTAGTATATCTATTTGTCCAACTTGCAATTTCCGGATTAGGAATAGGTACATGAGAAATAAAAACCGTTTTTGAAGCCATTTAATAATTGTTTACTTTTAAACCTAATAATTGAAAATATATTTTTCTAACTTTTTTTATTTTAATAAATACAACATATAGCATTTTTCCAATTATTTGTCCATATTTTGAAATTTTTTTAGATTTTATTTTTATAACCTTCTCATTAAATTGGTTTTCATTTTTATTTGAAATTATTTCATTAAACAATACAGTCATCCATTTTTCTACTTTATTTCCTAAATGATATGCTAAGTTATTTGTGGTTGCTAATCTTAAATAACCTGAGTTATCGTTAGGAGAATCTATATAGTCGCTTTCACTACCTCCAACAATTTTAAACTTAGAAGGGCAATTAGGTGCTTTTCTAAAAATATCAGATTTCACTGTAGCTACAAAATGACCACAGCCTACAACGGCATTAAATTTATTTTTATTTTCAATAGTTAAATACTTTTGTAAATGTGCTGTATTGTACATTTTTCTGCCAATGCTTTGTTCAAATTTAAGCATTCCTTCAGGATTCTCAACATTGCTAAATTTAAAAAGACCTTTAAAAAATCCATAAAAGTAGGTGGAATTTAAAAATGCTCCCCTATAACCAATACTACTAGGCACTGGAGAAACCATACCTGCATTTGGAAATTCTAAAAACACTTTTTCCACTTCATGTTGCCAACCTTGTGCAAACAGAACATCAGCGTCTGTAATTGTAATTAGCGGTTCTAAATTACCTTTAACTACAGCATTAATTGCATTTACTTTCCCTAAGTTTATTTTAGAATTTAGTAATTGATCAATACAAGTATTTTCAGCATATTTTTTTTCTAAATACGTTGTTACTTCGCTACAACAGTTATTATTAACAATACTTACACGAGTTTTAACATGTATGGTTGCTAATAAACTTTCTATATTATATTTTAAAATTTGTAGCCCATCTTTAAAATAGTCTTCTTCTAAATTTGGAATATAAACTGGTATTATAACTCGGTGATATGAGTTAATGGATATTTTTTTATTTTTCTTTTCAGGGTTTACACCTACTCGCATAAAATTTATAATATATTAATGACTTAAAGGTTTGCTTGAAAAATTATTTCCTTTTTTAATTACTCCATACATTTTTTCAAATTGAAGTTCTCCTGCTATCTCTTTATTCCAGTTAACTAATATTTCTTTTTCTCCTTTTCTTCTTGTATCATCTAAAAAAATAGACACATTTTCAGCTAACTTATTTTTAATTAAAGGTATGGCTGGATATCTTGAATATATAGAATATCCTGTGCTAGGACCATCAACTACCACCAAATCTATGGCAACATCTAAACTATCTATTGCTTCCTTTACTATTTTAAAATCATACCAATATTTATTATCATACTTTGCTAATTTGGTTTGGTGGTGTTCTTTTAATTCTCCTACCACAAGCTTAATTTTATCCTTGCAATTATATTTCTCTAATTCTTTTGAAATTATTTTTTTCCACTCCATATTATTATCAATGCTTAAAATTTTAGTTTCTAAGTTGTTAACTTGTACAAAACGTGCTATAATAATGGTAGAAATACCAGAACCAAATTCTACAATTTGCTTTCGATTATTTAATAATATATCATTTAAAATATGTACAATAGTATAGGGATTTAATGAAAATGGCGTAAAGGGTAAGTATGCAAACTCAGGAAATAATTTTAAAATAATTTGCATTGCATAAGCATCATCATTGCTTCTATGAAGCTTATCTATACGCATTGGTAATTGTAAAAAATTTTTAATTTTTAAAACCATTATTTATTTTTTAGTTCAATTAGTCTTTCAATTCCATCTTCTGGTTTAATTAATGTTTTACCTAAAATTAATTTCATTTTAGTAATATCGGGACATCTTCTATTCATATCTCCTTCTTTCAGTGCAGGCAAATGAATTATTTTTGAAGAACTATTTGTTAGTTTAATAATTAACTTTGCTAACTCAACAATATTATATTCAACATCATTACCAATATTTATTACATCATTACTAACCAAGTTATTCTTATAAATTTTTAAAATAGTATCAATATTATCATCAATATAACAAAAGGTTCTTGTTTGAAGTCCATCTCCATAAATAGCAATATTTTTATTTTTTAAGGCTAAATTAATAAACTTCGGAATTACAAAATCTTCACTCTGATTTGGCCCATAGGTATTAAAAAAACGGAATATAGTATAATCCAATCCAAACTCTTGTTGATATGATTTTAAATAGGCTTCCCCAACATTTTTTACAATAGCATAAGGTAGTTTTGAATTTAAAGGAGTTGTGTGCTCATTTTGGGGGATTTCAAAAGGCTCTCCATATACTTCTGAGGAGGATGAATAATAAACTTTTTTTACATTGGTATTTTTTGAAAGATTTAAAATATTTTCAAATCCTTTAATATCTTCCAAAACCCATAAAGGATTGTTTAATGTTCTTTGAACGCCTACTACCGCTGCAAAATGAAATACATATTCAAAATGAAAAGTATGAAATATAGCTGAAATATCATTATAATTATTTACATTCCCTTTAATGAAGATTATATTTTCTTTTGTTGGTAATTTAGCTGTACTTCCTGTTAATAAATTATCGACTACAATAATTGTATTTTCTCTATTTTCTGAAAGTCTTTTTACCAAAGAACTTCCTATATTTCCAGCTCCTCCTGTTACTAATATATTTGTCATGCTACTTTTTTAATATTTTATAAATCATTATTTAATATATATTTACATACTTATTGTACGTTTTGTCTCTTTGAACTTAGCATTACACCAGTTTAGTATTTTTTGATAAAAATGATATCAAGAACAACTGCTTTTGACTGAAAAAACTACTCTCGATACTAATTTTAAACCTAAAAAGGTTAAAATTCACTCGAATTGACGTAATTTTATCCTAATGCACAACAGTGCATTTACATTTTTTTTAATCTTTACATTTCTAAACTTGTATTATTTTATTAACAATACTCATATATATTTATCATCTTATTTCTTTATATTTTCAAATTTACGTCTATATTTTTAAACTAATTTACTTAAGGTTTTAGTAGGTGTTAAATACTTATCAAATAAATTGAATTGAATTTTATTTTCAGGATGCACCAAATTCCATCTTCTTAATGCAGATTTTAATAATAAATAAGCTATCCTATAATTTATTATTAAATTTTTTATACCCATTTTTTTGAAGTTTTTTAGCATCTTGTATTCAATTCCAATATATTTTATCTTTTGCAATGAAAGTCTCTCTTCATTTTTATATTCCCTGTAAAATGCTAAAGGCTCGTTTATATAATACACTTTGTGTCTATAAAATAATCGTTGATAAAAATCTAAATCTTCACCAACCTTAATTGATTCATCAAACATTAAGCCTGATTTAAAAGCTTCTTTTCTAATTAATGGAGTTGGCGATTTTACCACCCAAACTCCCAAAGCATTCCAAAAAACATATCCTGATCGCTTATGAATTTTATTAGGTGAAGCACCTATAATTATTCCTGTTGAAGTACCATTTTCATCAACAATCATAGCCGAAGAATGTACTAAATCTATATCTAGATTGCTGTTTAAAAATTCAACCTGCTTTTGCAACTTATCTTCTCTCCAAAAATCATCATCGTCTAAAAAAGCAATATATTCTCCTTTTGCTTTTTTTATACCAAAATTACGAGCTGATGATAACCCTCCATTCGTTTTATAAAAATATTTACAATTTGGGTGCTTATTGCAAATTGACTCTGCATAATTCATTTTAGAACCATCATCTATAACCAAAATTTCAATATTAGTATAGGTCTGATTTACTACGCTTTTCAACGTTTGTTTTAAATAATTTGGTCTATTGTAAGTAGGGATAATTACACTGACTAAAGGTTTGTACACTTCCATAGCTTTTTATAAAATTGGACTAAAATAAACTTTACTAAAATCAAAAAATATTTGATTTTTATTAATCTTGCTCCTCTCAAATTAATTACCACCGAAACATCAAAAATATCTCTTTTATTTTTCCAAACATAAAATCTAATGTAATGCCTTAAAAATGTATTAGTCTTAATTTTTAAATTAAAAAAAATCAAATATGCTATTTTTTCTATATATAACTGCTTCAATTGTGTATTTCCTAGCTTTTCCGTTGTTGAATTCTCATGTCTTCTAAAATAATTTAAATTTTTATTTAAGAAAACAAATGTATTATGTTGTAACAAAAATGTCCATAAAAATTGATCGGATGACTGTTTATAACTAAATATTTCATCGGGTACTTTTATTATTGGTTTTCTAAAAACTACACTGCTACCGTTTGTTATGTAGGTATTAAAAAGCGTTCTATCATTAAACACTTTAGAGTCAAAAACTTTATAATCTCCTTTTTTAACACCTAAATCACTTGTTCTTTTATCCGAATTATATAAATAATTTTCATTTATATCTACATAGTTACTAGTACAAAATGAAATCACTGCATCTGTTTTTTCTAATATATTAATTTGTTCTTCTAAAAAGTATAAATTTGAGTAATCATCAGTTTCTGCAATCCATATATATTTTGAGGTTGCTAATTCAATCCCTTTTTGCCAAGATGTATATCCACTGCCTGTATTTATTTTATTAACAATAAAATAAGAAACTTTACTTTTATTTAAAGCTATAAAATCTTTTAAAATTTTCAAACTATCATCCGTGGAACAATCATCTATAATAATTAACTCCCAATCATTATAGGTTTGATTAACTATAGTTACTAAACGTTTTTTTAAAAATTTAGCATGATTATAACTCGGTAAAATAATAGAAACTGTGCTCATACAATTATCTATTTTTTAAGATTTTAGTCCAAACAGTTACAATATCCTGTTCTTCAACTTCTAGTGCATATTCTTCCAAAATAAACTTAGAAGCTTTAATACCTTTTTCTTGTAATTCACATTTAATTTTGTCATAATTTAATAATAAATATTCAAGTTTTTTGACATATTGTTGTACATTTCTATCTGCTATTGGGTAAGAAAATTCATCTCTAAAATATTCTATTCCTCCATTACCAGGATAACCAATAACCACACAACCGGTTGCCATAGCCTCTGCTGGTGGCATACCAAAACCTTCATTTATACTAAAACTTAAAAAGAAGGTACTCTCTCTAAATACTTTTGCGACTTCTACTTCAGGCAGATTATCAATTTCTATAAGTGACCAATTTTTTAGAGCTCCTCTAAACTTTAAAATATTAATTACTTGTAGTAAATCATTTTTTAAACGTCTAGGCATAAATGCTATTTGCTTCTTTTTAGTTGCTTTATAATAAAACACCTTTTTATCAATTCCATAATGAATTCTATATACGTTAATATGTGGAAAAGCAAGTTCTATATAATTTTTTGCATCTTCTGAATTAACAATTACTGCTACTAAATCTTCTTCTATATAAGGAGACCTTAAATTATTTAAATTCAAATTATACTTAAAAAACGTTTGATAAGCTCCTTGATTGTAAATTACCTTTTTAACGCCTTTAAAAACGTCACCAATATAAGGCCCATAAACTTCTGGAATAACTAGAATATCATTTGCTGTTATAATTGTACTATTGTTTTTATTAGTAAATAGTTTAATTATTAAAATTGTTTTTTTTATATAGCTTTTTAATATTTTTTTTAATGTTAAATTAGATTTTGTATTACGATTTAAATAATAAAACACCTTTTGATTGTACACAACTTTTGTGCTATTGGCAAACCATGTACATCTAAAATTAGATTTTTCATGTAAAATATAAGCATTAAACCCATTGTTATTTAATACATCAACTTGCCGATAAATTTGTTTTATACCACCTGAAGGCTTATTAATATCTGGACAAATAAAATATAAATTAGTTTTATTCATAAATTCATCATACACTTAAATGCTTGTTCCTATAAATTCCATATCAAAGTCTAAATTAATTCTACTTTCTAAAACTGGGACTTGTCTTCCAATATTATAGTAATCTCCCTCAACAACTTCAAAATAAATTGCATTTTGTAACCAATCTGATCTTTTTTTATCAACATAAATATCTGTACTAATATAATATTCACCTTTATTAAGGTTAAGTTTTGGTATTTTAAAAATTATCTTATATATATCTAATATTACTTCTTTATCAAATAAGTAATTACTCATCCAAGCTATTCTCTGTCCTAAATAATCATCAATTTTTAAATCAAATCGAATATCCGAAGAACATAATTTAGTAGGGTTATACATATCAAATTCTATATGAAAAGGTTTTCCTACTTGCGGTTTTAAAAATTTAGTTTCACCATAAATTAAAACATTATCAACTTTAAAAATTCCTGATCCAATCCTGTTTTTAGAATTTGAAAGAGATAAAATATTTGAACTATTTATTAAATATTCTTGTATTGCCTGTTCAATTCCTCCAGTAAACACAATTAATCCTTGCTCCAACACAATTCCTCTGGTACATAAATTTTGAACCGCTGCCATATTATGGCTTACAAACAACACCGTTCTCCCTTCGCCTTTAGAGATATCTTGCATTTTACCAATGGCTTTTTTTTGAAATTCTGCATCACCAACTGCCAACACTTCATCAATAACCAAAATATCAGGTTCTAGGTGTGCTGCCACTGAAAATGCCAAACGAACTGTCATACCACTACTATAACGTTTTACAGGTGTATCAATATACCGTTCACAACCAGAAAATTCAATAATCTCTTCTAGTTTTTCAGAAATTTCTTTTTTGGTCATTCCTAAAATAGCACCATTTAAAAAAATATTCTCTCTACCTGTCATTTCAGGATGAAAACCAGTACCAACCTCTAATAAGGAAGCTATTCTTCCTTTAGATTTTATACTTCCTGTGGTTGGCCCAGTTACTTTTGAGAGTATTTTTAATAAGGTAGATTTTCCTGCTCCATTTTTACCAATAATGCCTAGTACTTCTCCTTTTTGCACTTCAAAATTAATGTCTTTTAATGCCCAAACATAATCTGAAGTTCCTTTGGTAGCGCGGTCATTTACTTCTCCTACTTTTAGAAAAGGATCTTCCTTGCCACGAACCCTATGCCACCACCTATTTAAATCGTGACTTATAGTGCCAGTACCTACAGTACCAAGGCGGTATTGTTTTGAAAGGTTTTCTATTTTTAAAATGGTGTTACTCATTGTTTCTTTTCATTATAAAACACTTCAACAAGCTCAGTGTGACAGCTTTATAAAAGCATTTCTTAACTCGTCATTGCGAAGTTTTAATTAAAACTGTGGCAATCTGATTCTTAAAAACAGATTACTTCGTCGTTACTCTCCTCGTAATGACGTTTATTTCGTCATTGCGAATGTTAATGAAGCAATCCGTTTCTTATTTAAAAGATTATTTCGTCGTTACTCTCCTCGTAATGACGTCTGTATTGTCAGTCTGAGCTTGTCGAAGACTTTTTATTTTTTATTCTCAAAACACTTCAACAAGCTCAGTGTGACAATTATAATCTTTATTCTTTCCCATTCCCCCTTTGGGGGTTAGGAGGCTTAAACCGTATCAATAAAACTTTTCTCGGTTCTATTAAATATTAATAAACCTACAAAAAATATGATAATGGTTATTATTACAGAATATATAATTCCATGTAAATCAAATTTACCATCATTTAAAAGTAAATTTCTAGAGGTTTCTATAATATGCGCCATCGGATTATACTCTACAATCCAAGAATAATCTGCTAATTTTTCTTTCACTAATGAAATTGGGTACATAACAGCTGATACGTACATCAATAATTGTACTCCAAAACCAACCAAAAAAGTTAAATCTCTATATTTTGTTACCATTGATGAAATTATCATACCCAATCCCAAACCAAGCATCCCCATTATAACTATTAACAACGGATATAATAAAACGAATGAATTCGGCACAATTTCAAATCCTTTAAAAACGTAATACACATAAAAACCAATAAATACGCCTAATTGAATACCAAACTTTAATAAATTTGAAATTACAATAGATATTGGCATTATAATTCGAGGAAAATAAACCTTTCCAAATAAACTGGCATTCTTTTTAAATGTATCTGAAGTTGCTGTTAAACACTCTTTAAAATAGTTCCAAGAAGTAACGCCAGCTAAATTGAATAAAAAAGGGGGAATATTTCCTGTATCAATACCTGCAATTTTATTAAAAATTATAGTAAATATCACCGAAGTAAACAGTGGCTGAATCAAATACCATAATGGTCCCAAAATTGTTTGTTTGTATAGTGTTACAACATCTCGTTTTACAAACAACATAAGCAAATCTCTATAGTGCCATACTTCCTTTAAATTTAAAGAGAAAAGTTTGTTTTTTGGGGTTATTTCAAACAACCAATCTTCGTTATTTGGTGTTTTTTTATTCATATTTTAATTTACAACTTCTTAAAACACTTCGACAAGCTCAATGTGACAGCTATAGTTTTATTATTAAATTTTAACGGTTGTAAATATAGGGTATTGCCATAGAATTTGAAAATTAATTTTAAGAGTTTGTTTTGTTACGTCATTGCGAGAAGTTTGCGACGAAGCAATCTATTTCTTAGTATGAGATTGCTTCAATCGTACCTCTTTCGTAATGACGAAACACTACTTCATCTCCAGCTGAATCGGAATCTATTTATTAAGAACTCCAAATCATGAGATCCCCAGTCAAGTTGCGAAATGACTCTCGTTTCGTCATTGCGAATGAAACACAGTGAAATGAAGTAATCTGTTACCGTTCATGAGATTGCTTCAATCGTACCTCTTTCGCAATGACGGTTAGACAGAACTCTCTACTTTTTCACATTTTCACTTCTTCTCTCTTTCCAATTCCAAATACTTATCTACAAAAGCTTTTATTCCTTCTTTAATGGTAGTTTGTGGTTTAAAATTTATATAATTAAACAAGCTTTCAACATTTGCATAGGTAGATTGCACATCACCAGGTTGCATAGGCTTAAACACCATTTTACCTTTCTTATTCAATGCGTTTTCTACCGCGTGTACATAATCCATTAAAGCAACCGGACTATTATTCCCAATATTAAAAATTTGGTATGCTTTGGAACTTTTAGAAGGAACTGGTTTTTTAGCATTAAATGCTGGATTATTTTCTTTTGGAGGAAGTGAAAGTAATCTTTTTACACTTTCAACAATATCACCTACATAGGTAAAATCACGACTCATATTTCCATTATTAAAAACTTCAAACTCTTTATCTTCAACCATTGCTTTAGTAAAAATATGCAATGCCATATCTGGTCTTCCCCAAGGTCCGTACACCGTAAAAAAACGTAATCCTGTACACGGGATATCGTATAAATTAGCATACGAATGAGCCATCATTTCATTTGCTTTTTTGCTCGCTGCATACATTGCCAATGGGTGATCGGTACAATTATCTTCTCGAAACGGAATATCTTCACTTAAACCATATACCGAACTTGAAGATGCAAAAACTAGATGTTCTACAGGAAATGCTCTACAACTTTCTAAAATATTTAAAAATCCCGTGATATTACTATCTACATACGAGTGTGGATTTTCTAAAGAATATCGAACACCTGCTTGTGCAGCTAAATTAACCACATAATTAAATTGTTGCTCTTTAAACAAGGCTTTAATATTCTCTAAATCGGTTAAATCTAATTTTATAAAAGTAATATTATCTTGTTGTAATAATTTATTGTATTCAATTTCATCCGTATTAAACCCTAAATCTTGTAACCGTGCCAGCTTTAAATTTGGATCGTAATAATCATTGATATTATCAAGACCAACAACTTCAAAATTAGAATTAATTAATAATTTTGCTAAATGATGGCCAATGAAACCTGCCATTCCGGTAATTAACACTTTTTTTATAGTTATTTTATTCATTTTTTAAATTTTGTTTTCAAACACTTCTCGATACAATTTTTTCAAAAATCACTCAAAGTGATCCTTCGACTACGCTCAGGACAGGCTAAATATTAACTCTTACTCGTCAGTTCGAGTGATTTTAAAACAAATAGCATTTGTTTTAAAATTGTATCGAGAACGAGAACCTTTTACTTTTTAAACTTCTTTTTTGCTAAATTAATTAAACTATCATATTCATTATTAATTAAAGCTTCTTTTTTTGCTTTAGACCACTTTTTTAGTTGTTTTTCTTTTTCAATTGCAATAGTTACATCTGTAAATTCAGCATAAAAAACTAATTCCACTGGTCTTCTTTGATGTGTGTAACTGTTTTTATAAATACCTGATTGATGTTGGTTTACTCTATTTCCCAAATTGCTAGTAACTCCAGTGTAATACGTATTATCTGAACATTTTAGAATATATACATAGCTCTTATTCATTATATTTTACTTAGTACCTATATTTAACTCGTCAGTTCGAGTAGCAAACGTATCTCGAGAACCTTTTACTTTCAATTACTTCTCGATACAATTTTTTTTCAAAAAATTACTCGAAGTGACGCGTTCATGCCTGTTTCGTCAGTTCGAGTACGCAGCGTATTGAGAACTTTCACCTTTCAAAACCCTTCTCGATACAATTTTTTTTCAAAAAATTACTCGAAGTGACGCATTCATACCAGTTTCGTCAGTTCGAGTAGCAAAGCGTATTGAGAACTCATCCACACTTCAACAAAAATAGAATTAAATTATAAAATGTGTTAACATATCTTTTATTTATTTTGAAATAGCACCTACAAATATCAAAATATCGCCTTAAATTTGATGCATAAAATTTTGAAACTCATGAAGAAACAATTAATAGAATGTGTTCCTAACATAAGTGAAGGACGGGATATTGTAAAAATAAATACAATTGCCAAAGTTGTAGAAACTATTGAAGGAGTTAAATTACTAGATATTGATCCCGGAAATGCTACTAATAGAACGGTAATTACTTTTGTTGGCGAGCCTAAAAGTGTAATTGAAGCTGCTTTTCAATTAATTAAAAAAGCTTCAGAACTGATTGATATGAGTAAACATACTGGTGAACATCCTCGCTTTGGAGCTACTGATGTTTGTCCGTTAGTACCAATCTCTGGAATTACTTTAGAAGAAACTGCTGTTTTTGCGCATCAATTGGGTGAACGTGTAGGAAAGGAATTAGGAATTCCTGGATATTTTTATGAAAATGCTGCTAAAGAAGAAAAACGAAAAAACTTAGCTAGTTGTCGTTCAGGTGAATATGAAGGTTTAAAAGAAAAATTAGCAAATCCAGCATGGAAACCAGATTTTGGTCCTACTAAATATAATTCAACTATTGCTAAAACAGGTTGTACTGCAATTTCAGCACGTGATTTTTTAATTGCGTATAATGTAAATCTAAATACTACTTCCACAAGAAGAGCAAATGCTATTGCTTTTGATATTCGTGAAGCTGGAAGAGTAAAACGTGAAGGAAATCCTTCAACAGGGAAAAAAATATTAGATTCAAAAGGTATACCTGTTCGTATCCCTGGAAAATTAAAAGCGGTTAAAGGAATCGGTTGGTTTATTGAAGAATATGGTATTGCACAAATTTCATATAATTTAACCAACATAACAATTACATCAATGCATATTGCTTTTAACGAAACTGTTAAATGCGCCACAGAAAGAGGTTTAAGAGTTACCGGCTCAGAATTAATAGGATTAATTCCTTTGAAGGCGATGTTAGATGCAGGTGATTATTTTTTACGTAAACAAGAACGATCTTTAGGAATTTCAGAGGAAGAAAAAATAAAAATTGCCGTAAAATCACTTGGATTAGATGATTTAAAACCTTTCAATCCAAAAGAAAAAATTATAGAATACTTATTGGAAGATTCTACAAAAAAACTAGTAGATTTAACTATAAGTGGTTTTGCAGAAGAAACTGCTAGTGAAACTATGGCTCCAGGTGGTGGCTCAATTGCTGCTTATGTTGGTGCTTTAGGAGTATCATTAGGTACTATGGTTGCTAATTTATCGGCACATAAAGCTGGTTGGGATGCTAAATGGGAATTTTATTCTGATTGGGCTGAAAAAGGACAGGTTTACAAAAATAAATTATTGTTTTTAGTTGATGAAGATACCAATGCTTTTAATAAAATTATTGAAGGGTTTAGAATGCCTAAATCTACTCCTGAAGAAATAACTACACGCAAAGAAGCGGTTGAAAACGCTACAAAATATGCAACTGAAATTCCGTACCAAGTGATGGAAACTGCTTATAACTCTATGGAAGTAATGTATGCTATGATAAAAGATGGGCTACAAAGCTCATTGTCCGATGCTGGAGTTGGAATTTTATGTGCTAAAACTGCTGTTGTAGGTGCCTATTTTAATGTACGTATCAATGCAAAAGACATTAAAGACCGCGTTTTTGCTGACACAATTTTAGCCAAATCAAAAGATATTTTTGATAAAACTATGATTGTTGAAAAGGAGGTTATGGATTATATTGATGGGAAAATGTAATATTTCTGAAAAAGAAAGAAATCACTTATTATAATCACATCAAAAACATAAAGGAACTTAAAAAATTAGCTTATTACCTTCAATAATTAATTTAACAAGTTCCTTTATAATTTCTATTAAAAACTATACTTATTTCTATTTCAGAAATGCTATGGTTTCTTTCAAAATTGTTTTTGTAAGTGAATCCTTTTCTATTTTTAATGCAATTTCTAAATCTTGTATTGCATACGAATATTCTGTTTGCTTCAACATTTTTGCTGCAAACTGTCTAGTTTCTGGGTTTACACTACGTAACAGTCCAATATTCCATCGTACTGCTGGTCTTGACCGGTATGAATATAGTGTTTTTATTGCTTGTACTTGTTCTTGAGGGTTTTCACTAAATAAAAGCCAAAACTGTTTTTTCTCTTCTTTTTTAAGAGCTTTATCAAAAATTATTGCTTTGTTATTAATTTGAGGTCTAATCCATTTTTGATTATAACTCACCAACTCACTTCCACATACCCAACGTGCCATTCGTGGTACCATCCAACGCATTCCTGGTGTCGATTCTGTATGCCCCGCAATTAAAAATACTTTTCCTTTCCCTTTCTTTTGTTGAAGTATAAATGTTTTTCCAGGGGTTATTCCTTCAGGAGCAAAATCATCAGGATGAATGTCTGTTACATATTTCCCTAATTCTTCAAACTGAAATTCAGCGGAGTCATTTTTTACTAAAACTGGCCCGTCATAATATTGAGCAAAAAGACGCTTATTTTCTAATTCTGGAAAAACTTTGAATCCTGCTGCTGTTAATTCAAATTCAACCAAACCACGACCTCTATTATAATGTGCTCTATCAATATGAATTGAACTTGCTAATTTTAAGTTCGGATACCCTACTGTTGACGATAACAAATAAGCTCCTGCACAAATACCAATCACTCCTTTCCCTTCTTTTTCAACAAAAGCTGTTACTATTTCTTGCCCTTTTTCTCCAAGGCTTAATAATTGCTTACTTCCACTTCCTCCAGGAAAAATTAGGGCATCAAATTTACTTAATGTACCTTCTTGAATTTCAGAGGCACTTAATGCCATAGCTTCAATACCTTTATCTATTTTTAAAGCTTCAATGGTTTCAATTACCGAAACTGCACCTGCTCCATCTCCACTAAAAACAGCAATTTTTAATTTTTCTAGATTTTCATACGATTTATTATTGCTCTTTTTTTCATTTTGACATGCAAAAAGAGAAAGCATGATAACTATCATAACAGAAATTCTCATAATACTATTTTAATTTAAATCAATTTCAAATTCTTTGTTGAACATTTTTAATACTAATATATTAAGCTCATCATAATATTCTTTTAGTGCTGACCTTTTCATTCCATTAAATCTCCATAAGTCTAATTTATCATTAGTCATTTTAAAAATTTTATTTTCATAAGGTTGAATTTTTTGGTAAATACCTGTATTATCTTTGTTTATAAAAGCATTCATATTCACATAATATTTAGCGGCCCATTTTCCCCATCTAATTGGAAAAAATTCTTTTTTCAGTTCTAATGCCGCAAAACAAATTGGAGAATCATTAAATTTATCATTTCTTTTTAATACGCTTGGAAAATCATTTCCCCCTTTAACCCAAGTAGGTATAACTACTGATGTTAGTGGAAACCCTACAACAGACCATAAGGTTGTAAATTCTGGGTTTTCACCTTTTTTTACGCCTTGAACAACACAAGCTGAAGCTGTACTTTTACGAGGAATAAAATCTTGGAAAAATGAATAGGTAGGTGTATTTTTAGGTATTTCAATGTAATCTCTATACAAATCTTCTTTAGTTAACGAGTGTTTTAAACTACGTGTTACATCTTGAATTATAAATTGTGCATCAAAAGTATTAGTTGACATTGCATTATAAAAAAGTTCGTTTGTTGTATTATAACGAAGATAGCCGCTGCTTTCTTCACCAAAACTTCCCATAAAAGAATAATTAGCTCTAATAATGTAGCCAAATGGAGCTACTTTAGCATCATTTGCATCAAATTTCACATATCCCTTGTTATTTACCTCGTACATTGCCGCTCCACCTTGCGCATCAATAACACCAAAATTTCCTTCTAACCGTGTTGGAATTGGTAAACTATCTAAATAATTTTCAAAATCTTGAATAGTTGAACAAGTAGCTAATGCTTCCTTAATAATTCTACCTTCCAAACCACTAAGTTTTGTATCATCTCCTATATTTAAATTATAAGAAGCTGAATTCATAATAGCAAAACCCATACTATTTTGACCAATCCAAACGCTTTTTCCATGAATATCATGAGAATTCACTAATCCCATATAGTTATATTTTCCATCATCAAAAAATACAATTTGATTATTAATAGCCGGTGTATCACGGTTTTTCCATAGTAATGGTCGACCATCTCTAGTGTATTTTCCAGAAATTACAGCAATTGTGCAAGCATTTGTTTGATAGTTGAGTAAAAAAATAATTAGTGCAAATAAAATTGTTTTTAAATGTTTCATATTAAATTATTAAAAAATTAACTAAAAACAGAACTTCTAGTCAAAAAATTAGAGAGACTAAAAGTATTTTAATAAACCCAGAAAACAAAAAAAATAAAGTACTTATTTAAAATTTAATAGTAATATGTATCTAGAAAAAACAGTCTAGAAAATTCACTAAATAAATTTATCTTTACAAAAGATATTATTTATAAAAAACAATACTTCATATGAAAACCAACCCATACATTTTTACCATTATTTTAGCATTATTTCTTAATTTCTCAATACAGTCACAAGAAAAAGATAAAACACGTTGGACTCCAGAAGATATTATAAATACTGAATCTATGCGTTCTGTCTCAATTTCCCCTAACGGAAACATGATAGTTTGGACTAAAAATAAAGCTTCAAAAGAAAAAGATAAGTTTGTTTCTAATATTTTTTTAACACGATTAGATGTATTTGAAAATGGCGTATTTAAAACCATACAATTAACGTATTCAGATGAGAGAGACTATAGTCCTCTTTTTTCAAAAAATGGAGAAGATATCTATTTTTTATCTTCGAGAGAAAAAGGTAAAAAATTATGGAAATTGAGTATTTATGGTGGAGAAGCTAAAAAAGTAAATGAATTTAAAAACGGAATTTCAAACCTAAGTTGGCAAAATAAAAACAACTTACTATTTCAATCTAATGAAGGACAAACATTACATGAAAAGGAATTAAAAGATGCAAAAGATAATGTTATAGTAGTAGAAGATTCCCTTCATTGGAAACCAAGCCGAGTTTATGCTTATAACATTAAAACAAAAGTAATTAAACGTATTACTAATAATAAAAAACCATTAAGCGGATACACTATTTCTAATGATGGAAAATGGATGGTTTATAGAATGAATAGAAGCCGTAGCTATGCGTCTGATGCGCTTAAAGACCCCTTTAATTATCTTTTAAATATGACATCTGGAGAAGTAAAACAAATTATTACTGATAGAGATTTCCCATCGGGTTCATTTAAATTTAGCGCAGATAATAACGGCTTTTATTTTACTTCAGGATATTCCTCAGACCCTAAATGGAATGGTGCTGGTATTACTGAACTCTATTATTATACTTTAGCTACAAATTCATATAAAAAAGTAAATTTAAAATGGAATTTAGGTATTGGTCGTGGATACCATGTTATTGGAAATGATGTAGTTGTAACCTTAGCAAATAAAGTATATTACAAATTAGCTTATTATAAAAAAAATGGAGGTTCTTGGTCTAAAACTAACATTTCTTTAGGTGAGAAGGACAATCATACTACTTTATTAAGTGTATCTGATAATGGTTCAAAAGTAATTTATCAATACTCAACTGCATCAAAATTACCAACATTTTATATTGCAGATATTTCAAAAAAGAAATTTATAAACGAAAAAGAAGTTGTTAAATTAAATAATAAACTCTCTAAAAAAACAATTACAAAAAGTGAAGTTTTAGTATGGAAAGGTTATAAAAATGAAGAAGTTACAGGAATATTATATTATCCTGAGAACTACAAAAGTGGAAAACGTTATCCTTTAATTTTATCAATTCACGGAGGTCCTTCCGGAACAGACACAGATACTTGGAGTGAACGCTGGAGCACTTATCCTAATATTTTAGCACAGCGTGGAGCTTTTGTATTAAAGCCTAACTACCATGGTTCTTCAAATCACGGTTTATCGTTTGTAGAAAGTATAAAAGGTAATTATTATGAACCTGAATTGGAGGATATTACCAAAGCAATTAATCTTTTAGATGAAAAAGGAATGATTGATAGAAATATGCTAGGCACTATGGGCTGGTCTAACGGTGCAATTATTACAACTATGCTAACGGTACGTTATCCAGATATGTTCAAATTTGCAGCTCCGGGTGCAGGTGATGTGAACTGGACATCTGATTATGGAACATGTAGATTTGGAGTTAGTTTTGATCAATCTTATTTTGGTGGTGCACCTTGGGATGATATGAATGGAAAATTTTATAATGAAAATTATATCTTGAAATCACCATTATTCGAAATTGAGAAAATAAAAACACCTACCATTATTTTCCACGGAAGTGAAGATAGATCTGTACCTCGTGACCAAGGTTGGGAATATTATCGTGGTTTACAGCAAGTTGGAAAAGCTCCTGTACGTTTTTTATGGTTTCCAGGACAGCCACACGGTTTAGGTAAAATTACACATCAATTACGTAAAATGAAGGAAGAATTAGCGTGGATTGACACGTATCTTTTTAACAAACCTTCAACTAAAAATGAAGCTTTCAAAAAAGAGAGTCCAATATCAAAATTGCTAGCTCTTGAAAAAACTGCAATTACCACAAATGGCTTGTTTGGTGTACTTTCAAATGAAAAATTAATTCCTGAAACTGTTTTAGTAAAAAAAGATTCTATCGAAATTGGTCGTTTTGAAATTACCAATGCACAATTTAAAGCTTATAAACCTGAATTTAATTATACTACCGGTTTAGAAAATTATCCGATAATCACTACAGAAATTGAAGCTAAAAATTATGTAAAATGGCTCAGTGAACTTACTGAAGCATCGTATAGATTGCCAAACATTAAAGAAGCAAAAGCCTTACAAAAACAAGCATTTAAAGTCGCTTCAAAAGAAAATACCTTAAATTATTGGGCAGGATATAAAATTACAATTGATGAAATTGAACAGTTTAAACGTAAATTAAACGAAGTAAAAACTCATTTATTTAAAAGAGTAGGAAAATTTAAAAGCACCAAAGTAGGAAACGCTGAGATTTATGACTTAGGGGGAAATGTTGCTGAATATTATTCCAAAGGAATTTATGGCTATAGTGCTTATGATTATTTTGATGAATCTAATGCTGAAATGATTCAAAGTAACCACGTTGGAATTCGTGTAATTAAAGAATAAAAATTAGCTTTTTATAATTTTAAAAACAGGATAAACTTTTAAAAATTTATCCTGTTTTTTTTAGATTACTCGCTGGTCATTATAAACAATGGATTCATTTCAAAACTGTTATAATTAGGGCATAATCTATCTATATTATAGAATTTTTCAATATTTACAACTTTAGACTCTCCTATAACAACATCAATAGGAACATTATCATATCTACCATTTTTAAGCACCACTAATCTTCCGTGAATTCCTTTTAAAATTAAATCCAATGCAAGATTTCCATACGCCATTGGTACAATAGAATCAATTGCATCAGGATCTCCGCCTCGTACTAGATATCCCAATTTTTGATTAATTACATTCACTCTTTTACCATTATTGTATGTTGGTGATAATTCTTTCAAGCGCTGTGAAACTAATTCACCAATACCACCTAATTTTGCATGTCCAAATTGATCTTTTTCACTATCCTTAAAAACCATCTCTCCTCCTTCAAACATGGCTCCTTCAGAAACTAATACAACAGAATATTTACTTGGATTATCATATCTATCTTCATTTAATCTTTCGGCTAAAATATCAATATTAAATTTATATTCAGGAATTACACATCTATTTGCGGCACCAGCCATTGTTGGTAACATTGCTGTAAAACCTGCATATCTTCCAAACACTTCTAATACCAAAAAACGTTCGTGTGAACCTGCTGAAGTTCTCAATGTGTTGGTCATATTAATAGTTCTAGTAATACAAGTACTAAACCCAATACAATAATCAGTTCCTGGCACATCATTATCCATAGTTTTTGGTATTGCAACTACCTTAACGCCTTCTTGATATAAACGAACACCATAACTTAATGTATCGTCTCCACCAATAGGAATTAAATAATCAATACCTAAATAATTTAAATTGCTCAACACCACTTTTGTCATGTCATTAAATTCATCTTGATATTCATCTTTTAGATGTTCTGGAACACTCTCTTTTGGTAAATGACTTGGACGTGTTCTTGAGCTATGCAAAAATGTTCCTCCTGTTCTACCTGTTTTATTTACAATGATTTGAGTTAATTCAACAAAATTATTATCGTTATCAGCTTTTGGATCTTGAATCAGTTCAACAATACCAGCCCATCCACGCCTTAAACCTATAACTCTATACCCTTCACGAATTGCTCTAATTGTAATTGCTCTAATTGCAGGATTTAATCCTGGAACATCTCCTCCACCTGTTAATATTGCGATGGTTCCTTTCACTTTTTTTGCCATAGTTTATATATAAATTTGAATCCATTAAATTACAAAAAAATCATCATTTAGATCCAACTTTTTTTCTAAATTGTACTTATGAAAGCTGTAACCGTAAAAGAACTAAAAACTGAACTTATAAATTCTTCGCAAAGTGAATTGATTGAACTTTGTCTTCGACTATCAAAATTTAAAAAAGAAAATAAGGAACTTTTAACATATCTTTTATTTGAATCATCATACGAAGAAGGTTTTATTGTTAGTGTTAAACAAGAAATTGATGAACAATTTGAATTAGTAAATACCAAAACCTACTATTTTATTAAAAAAAGTGTTCGCAAAATTTTAAGAACTATCAAAAAATACATTCGATATTCTAAAAATAAAGAGACTGAGGTTGAACTCCTCCTCTATTTTTGTCAGAAATTAGTTCATTTTAAACCTTCAATTCAAAATAATACCGTGCTCAAAAATATTTATATTCGTGAAAAAATAAGTATTCAAAAAAAGCTTTTAACGCTTCATGAAGATTTGCAGTACGATTATAATTCAGCGTTGGAAAAATTAAATTATTAAATTCTTATTTGTCAAAAAATTTCATGATTAATCTTGAATTAACTCGTAATGTTGATTGATTCCTTTTTCAATAGCAGGAACTCCACTTTCCATCCAAACAGGTTTCTGAGCACCTTTTAAGTAATAATCGAAAAATTGAGCCATTCTTATGTTGAAATCTTTTCTATTTTGCATTTTTAATGGCCAATGTGGTTCACCATTATAATTTAACAGCCAAGATGGTTTTTGCAGTCTTCTTAAAGCTGTAAAAAACTCAATTCCCTGATACCAAGGCACGTGACCATCGGCATCATTGTGCATAATTAATAAAGGTGTGTTTATTTTATCAATACTAAAAATTGGAGAATTTTCAATATATCGTGCAGGGTATTCCCAAGGAGTACCACCTATCCTACTTTGTGTATGTTCGTATTGAAATTGTCTACTCAATCCTGTCCACCATCGAATTCCTCCATACGCACTAATCATATTTACCACTGGCGCACCCGTTTCTGCTGCTTTAAAAATATTAGTTCTTGTAACCAAATAAGCAATTTGATAAGCACCCCAACTATGACCTTGAACTCCAATATTATTTTTATCTACAAAACCTTTATCAATAAGTGCTGTAATTCCTGGAATTACACTATTATATGCACTTTCTCCAGGATAGCCATTTCTGTAAACAACATCAGGATTAAAAATTAAATACCCCCTACTTGCATAAAAACTATAATTAATTGTTGAACGCCCTGGTGAAGGTGCTTTATGACTAAATAATCTATCTGAACTCTTTTCATAGAAATTAACAATCATTGGATATTTTTTTGTTGGATCAAAATTTTCAGGTTTTACAAGCATTCCCGTTAATTCAATTCCATCTAAAGAAGTCCAATTTACCAATTCTACAGTTCCCCAATTATACTCACTTTGTTGTGGATTTGCATCACTTAACTGAGACTTCTTTTTAAAATTTAAGTCAGAAATAATAATATTTGGGAACTCTTCAAAAGATTGCTTTGTAAAAATTACACGATTATTTTTTGTTGCCTTTTTTGGATTTGAATATCTAAAAGGACCTGTTACTAATTGTTTTCCTCTATTATTTTTAGGATTGAACTCATAATAACCTGCATTTTTATTTGAATTAATAAACGTAGAAAATAACCACTTTTTATTTGATGGTAAAAATAGTTCTTCATCATCTAATTTTAAATAACGGTATCTCGTTTTATTTTCTCTTCCTTTTGTAAGTCGTTTACTTGAACCATTATCAGGATTAAAACTCCAGATATCATATCTATCATACAAAATTATAGCTGCATCATTTTCTGTCCAACCAGCTGTTCCATAAGAACTTGGATGTCTAGGAGAATCATTTGTTTCATCATAAAAAACCTTACCTTTGGTAAGTTCAGTGTATTTTTTAGTTGTCACTGAATACGCAAACCAAGTACTATCAACTGAATTATATCCATAAGCATAATTTCCCTTAGGACTGAATTGTACACGACCTGTTATATTTTTTAAAGCTTCAATTGTTTCACCAGTATTTGTATTTATAAGTGCATAATCACGCGCTGAACTCCCTTTCCACTGACTTGCTAATTGATATGGTAAATTTGTATTTACTAACGCATAGGTGCTATTTCCTTCATTACCTAATATTCCATTTGGATACTGAGTTGTAGCCAATTGAACTAATTTATTATCGTTATTTATTTGAATATCAGTTAAATAAGATTTTTTTCTATCATTTTTAACTTGTAATTCTTGAACTGTGTATAATCTAGGTTCATTATATGTCCACACTTCAACATTTACAATTTCTTCATCCAATAAAGTTGTATCTTTTACTATTGGAGGTTTGGCCAATCCAAAAAATAATTTAGTTTCATCCTTAGAAAAACTAATTTTCCCATCTGATGAAACTCGATAGGTTTTAGGCGCAGAAACTGCATTTACTAACATCGTAGCTTTTTCTTTTCCTTTGTTCCATACGTACAACTCATTTGGTCTAACTTGTACTTTGGTTGTGTCTGCATCGACTATAAAACCTAAGTTTTTACCAGAATCACTAAAATTTAATTGATAATATTTTGCTTTTTTTGAAGTGTAAACTTGAGTAAGTAGATTACTTTCAATATCTAATACATAAACTCCTGCTTTAAATGTAGAATCCTTTCCAGTTGTTGTGAAAGCAAGTTGTTTAGCTTCTTTTGCAAAAGTGTAATCTAAAACAAACTTAAAAGTATCTTGCTTTACACTATTCAAATCTTTCACTACCAAATGATAGCCATTATCTTTTCCTACTTTCTTCGTTTTATTCTTCTTTGTTTTTTTCTTAGGCACTGTAATTGATGTGTCTTTTTCCTTTTTAACAGCTGACACATCGTCCAAAAGATATGCAATATATCCCGACCATTTTTTAGGATTTTTGTATGATTTTACATTCCCAATTTTAACCAAATATTTGTCCTCAATATTAAAAATTGCTAAGGTATCTTTTGGTAATTTATTTTTTTTAACTTTTTTACGTTTTAGCTCCTTTATACTATCTTTCCAAGGTTTAATTGTAAATAATGCATACTTAGAATTAAATGTAAATTGCCCTTTCTCACTTCTTTCATGTTCGAAAATTAAATTGGTTTTTGCATCTTTTATTTTAAGATGACTGTCTTTTTCACCTTTTACAAGTGAATACATTACAAAATTACCATCATTTGTGATTGTTTGATTTTTTATTGAATTCCATAGTTCAAAATCTTTGTGGTCTAATACTTTTTTTTGAGAAAAAACCGTTAAAGAAATTAAAATTAAAATTGAGGTAAAAATTATTCTCATAATTATTGGTTATTTGATTGATTTTAATCTTTTTATTTTTTTGAAGAAATTTCTTTTTTATCTTCTGTTTTATAGGTAGTTATAATTAAAAAACTTAATAAAAAGATTGTGTGTGTTTTAATTATATATTACCAACTTATTAAGTTAAACTCTTCCTTTTTGTTAAATAAATATACTAATTTAAAAGTAAGCTATCGTTTAACCTAAATGTGTTAATAATTTGATAAAATTATTAGAACCTCTTAGTTTAGAGTAATTCTAAATTTAAATATGAAACAAAAAAAACTGATAATTCATTATTTAAAATGAATTATCAGTTAAAATTAAATGGTGTTATTATCTTAATTAAATAGTTACTTCTATAAATTTAATATGTAGCTCTTTCTGAATTTCATAAATTTTTTGTTGTTCACCAGGAATAACAAGCGCCAACGAAAAACCTCTTTTACCTGCTCTTGCTGTTCTTCCACTTCTATGTGTATAATATTCTAATTGTTCTGGTAATTGATGATGTATAATAAATGCTAAATTATTAACGTCTATACCACGAGCAGCAACATCAGTAGAAATTAACACTTGTAAACTTTCATTTTTAAAAGCACGCATTACCTTATCACGGTCTCGTTGTTGCATATCACCTTCTAAAGCTGCAACAGAAAATCCTTCCTCTTTTAAGAAGTTAGATAAGCTTTGTGCACCTAATTTTGTTCTACAAAAAATAATACCTCTTTCATTTCTTCTTTTTTCTAATATTTTAATTATCAGTTCTGGTTTTTCTTTTATGGTAGTTTTAATATATTGATGTGTAATATTAGCATTTACAATATTTTTTTTATCAACTTGAATAACTGGTGCATTGGTTTGAATATATGTTTTAACAATACGCTTAATTTCATCAGACATTGTTGCTGAGAATAACCAAGTATGCCTTTTCCCACTAGTATATTTTAATATCCGGTTTAAATCTTGTTTAAAACCCATATTTAACATTTCATCAGCTTCATCTAGCACCAAAGTTTCAATGTTTTTTAAATTTATTTCACCTCTTTCAATTAAATCTATAAGTCTTCCAGGAGTTGCAACTACTATATGCGTAGTTCTTTTTAACGATTTAATTTGTTTATCTATTTTCTCTCCACCATACACACCTTCTACAAATATTTTTTCACTACTATATTTAGTGAATTTAAATAATTGTTTTTTTATTTGTTGCACTAACTCTCTTGTTGGAGCTAAAATTAAAGCTTGAATTTGAGGCTTATTAATATCAATATAATGTAAAATTGGAAGACCAAAGGCCGCCGTTTTTCCTGTTCCAGTTTGTGCTAAACCGATAATATCTGTTTTTGATTTTAAGAGTTTAGAAATTATTTTTACTTGAATTTCTGTAGGAGACTTTATGCCAAGCTCTTTTAATGCTTGTACATATTCTTTATGAATTCCTAAATCTAAAAATGTAGCCATACTTTATATTTATAAAATGCAAATGTACTTGTATTTGCAAGGGTTTACTATCTATTAGTAAAATTGTTAGCTTCTAATAACATAAAAAAGCTACTTTATTTAAGTAGCTTTTTATTCTAATATGATAAATTTATATATTATTTCTTTTTTACTTTAACAGCATTCATACCTTTTAAACCGCGTTCTAATTCAAAAGTAACTTTATCATTCTCTTTAATTTCGTCAATTAATCCACTAACGTGAACAAAGTGTTTTTCTTGAGAAATACTATCTATAATAAAACCAAAGCCTTTTGAAGTATCAAAGAAAGAAACTTTACCAGTTTTTTCTTTAATTTCTTCTTCTCTATCCTCTTTTTTAGGAACACCAATTTCTATTGTAGAAGCATCAACCTTTATTTTCTTAGTAGGGTCTGGCGGAGTGTCAGTAAGTTGTCCAAATTCATCAACATAAATAAACTCGTTAACTTGTCCACTTGCAGCTTTACGCTCCTCTTTTTTGAGTAATTTATCTTTTTTTTTCTTTAAACGCTTCTTTTCTCTTTCTTTTTTACCAAAGGTTTCTTGTGATCCTGCCATTAAATATTAAATATTAATTATTTTTAATTTAAACTATTATTTTCTATATAGTAAAGGTTGTTAATTTATGCGAAATGAGAGACTATTATTCAAATCAAAAAAACAACAAGTTTTTGTATGAATTTATGATAGTAATATAAATTCTCTAAAACTTTTTTGCAAATATAACATTTCAAATTTAATTTTCTGAAACTATTCTATTAAAATCGTTATTTTAAACTATTTAAGATTCATCAAAGCCGATTAAAATCGGATTTCTATTCATACAATATTCATTATAACATAACTTATTTACAAACAAATTTGTAACTCTAAAAATTACTGTATTTGCATACATATAAATATTTAACTAATTTGTGATAATAAATTTAATACTTACAATTTACTAACTAAAACCTTAAACTATGACAAATTCAACCAACAAACCAACACCTACTTTTTGGATTATAGGGATTACAACATTAATTTGGAATATTATGGGGGTATCCGCATATTTAAGTCAAGCTTATATGACTGATGCAATTTTAAAAGCATTGCCAAAAGCAGATCAAATGTATTATAGTAATGTTCCAGCATGGGTAACAGCTGCATTTGCTATTGCTGTTTTTGCTGGAACTTTAGGTTGTATTATTCTATTATTTAGAAAAAAATGGGCGCTGTTTTTATTTATTTTATCATTAATAGCAGTTCTTGTACAATTTGTTTACAACTTTTTCATACAAGATTATATGGAAATTTCACTGATAAATTTAATTATGTTAATTATGGTGATAGGAATAGCTGTATTTTTAATTTGGTATTCAAAAAAATCTAAGGAAAATGGTTGGATTTCTTAATTCTATACTTATCTGATATTATAAACCTGAGTTTTGAATTCAGGTTTTTTTATGCAATTAACTTTAGTACTTTTGAAATACGATGAAAAACCTTTTAATTATTGGATTTGTTTGGCCAGAACCAACAACAACAGCAGCTGGTAGCAGAATAATTCAACTAATCGAATTATTTCAAAAAAATAATTATAACATTACTTTTGTTTGTACTGCGTCAAAAACATTAAACTCATTTCATCTTGAAACATTAAATATTAGCACATTTGAAATTCAATTAAACAATTCAAATTTTGATAATTTTATTAGAAATTTAAATCCAGATCTAGTATTATTTGATCGCTTTTTAACTGAAGAACAATTTGGTTGGAGAGTTGCTGAAACTTGTCCTGAAGCAATTAGAATTCTAGATTCTGAAGATTTACATTTTTTACGTAATGCAAGGCAAAATGCATTTAAAAATAACGAAGAACTTTCACAAAAATTATTAATCAATGATATAACAAAAAGAGAATTGGCTAGTATTTATCGTAGCGATTTAACGCTTATTATTTCAAAGTATGAACTTAAATTATTAAAAAATACTTTTAAAATTGATTCATCTCTTTTACAATATGTTCCTTTTTTGCTTGAAACCATTAACAAAGAAGTATTTAATTCACTACCAACATTTCAAGAACGAAAACATTTTATGACTATTGGGAATTTTAAACACGAACCCAATTGGAATTCAGTTCAATATTTAAAAACCAAAATATGGCCATTAATCCAACAACAACTTCCAAATGCCAAAATGTTAATTTATGGTGCTTATGCAACTGAAAAAGTCCAACAATTACATAATAAAAAGGAAGGTTTTCTTATTAAAGGATGGGCTGAAAGTACTCATAAAGTTTATACAAAATCTAGAATTTGCTTAGCTCCTCTTCAATTTGGAGCAGGAATAAAAGGTAAACTAATTGATGCTATGAAATTTGGAACTCCAAGTGTCACAACAAGTATTGGCGCAGAAGCAATGCACAAGAATTTACCTTGGAATGGATTTATTGAAAATAACCCTTTAAAATTTGCTGCAAGAGCAATTGAATTATATTCAAATCAGAAACTATGGGAAACTGCTCAGCAAAATGGTACAGAAATTATTAATAAATGTTATTCTAAAGAAAAGTATGGAAAAAAACTAATTAAAAAAGTTGAGTTAATTAAAAAAAATTATACAAAACACAAATTAAATAACATCACTGGAGCTTTACTAATGCATCACACGTTAAAAAGCACAAAATATATGTCTAAGTGGATCGAAGAAAAAAATAAGAAATAATCAATTGTTTTTTGCCTCAAGAATTTCTAGAATATTTAATGGAATTCTTATTGGTTTCATTGTTTTTTTATCTAACAAACACCAAATAGTTTTAGCTTTAGCTAGTAATTTATCTTCTTTAAATATATCAACAAAACGCTCAGACTTTACACCATAAGAATCTCCAATCCAAGTATTTACCGTAATAGTATCATTTAGTTTTGCGGATATAAAATAATCTATTTCATGTCTTAAAACTACCCAAACAATTTGTGCTTCTAAGTTAGAATTAGTTATAAATTCCCAATGCTTTTCAGCTGCCATTTGAACCCATTCGATATAGCGAATATTATTAACATGGTTTAAGTTATCAATATCCTCTTTTCGTACTTTTAAAACAAAAGAAAATTTATTTGTTTTTTTCATTAAATTATAAACTAATATATATCAGCTAGTTAAAAGAAATATTTTTTTAAATGCTAAAAAGTTAAATTTATTTGATAAATAGTTGGAATTATAAATGTTATAAATTAAATTTACAAAACCTAAAAAAGTTCAAGAATATTTAATCTTTTAACTTTATTTTTTAAATATGGATAAAAGATTTACAGTCGTGATAAATTGAGTTACAAGAAATTATCGTGGGGACGACAGTTTTTTTCAAGTATATTACGGCTGTTTTATGAGAAAAAATTTATACAGTTGTAAAACATAATACTTATTATACTACCGTTGTGGGGACGACAATTATAAGGTTTTTTGCAACTGTTTTTTTTCACAATAAAGGGAACGACAGTTTTTCTAACAGCTATAAGTTAATGCAACAATTTGTTGGTATAATTAATTTCCCAAATTTATTTTTAAATTGAAATTTAGGAATTAATGTATTAATATAAATCTTACTCGATACTATTTTTATTTTTTTTACTGGCATTTTTTCAACTAAAATCATCACTATATATTTTTAATTATTTCTTAATAAACATTTGAGTAAAGTAAAATCTACCTTCGCTATTTTTTTCAATAGAAATTCCAAAATGAGTGTAGCTTTCATTTTCTATAATTGCTCTATGTTCACTACTATTTAACCAGGCATTTACTACACCTTTAGCACTATTAAATCCATAAGCTACATTTTCGCCTACTGATTTTGCGTTAGCTTTTAATACTAAATTCTCTTGTCTTTGAGGAAATCCGTCGTGATTTACTTGATCGGTTTCTACCATATATTCTGTATGAGAATATGCCACAGATGAGATATAGCTTAAACTTTCTAAAGATTGTAATCCTAAACTAAGTCTATGGTTGTTAACTAAATCTAGAATCTCTAATTCCATTACAGAGTATTCTACTTTAACGTCCTTTATTTCACTAAAATAGATTCCATCATCTTCTTTAGAACAAGAAGTTAAAACTGAAAACGATAAAGCTAATATTACTACTAATTTAATATTTGAAATTTTCATGCTAGTTGGGGTTTAATATTTGGGATTTTTATATTAAAATACAGCCGCAAGTATTATCTTTTTATTTACCGTTGTGGGAAGGGTAGCTTTAATGATAATTTTTTTGCGGCTGATTTTAATTATACTATTAATTTTATGGTGTTTAATACATAAATATTTATAACCTACTAAAACTAAAGTATATAAGCGTTTCAAAATTGTAGTTTTTTGAATGTTACATTGAAACTCAATGCTATTATAAATAGCATAAAAAGGAAGAATTATTAATTGCCTTAATAATTTTGCACTCATAATCTTGGGGTTTCGGGGTTAATTTATTTATTATAATTTTTAAAATAAGAGGTAGAAACAAAGTTCTTACTAACCATCTAACTATGTAAAAGCACTTTTCGGACTGCTTTTTAAGTATGTGACTACAGTGAGTCTACCTCTATAGATTGATTTATTTTATAAATTCTTACTAATTAATCTAATCTTACTTTCACTTTACTAATACTTATGGGTAATAAGTACTTTGTTAAGTAATTTAATTGGGGTTGATTTATTTATTCATTCATAATTTTTACTTGTTTTATTTTAACTTACTAATTTAATTTCAACCTTTTAACAATTAATACTATTTAGGGGTATCAAATAGTTTTAATTGTTAAAACGTCATTTGAACTTGGGGTTGATTTAATTTAACCTAATTTTTTCCAATAATTTGTTAAGAGTTAATAGTTCTTTATTTGTTAGATTACTCACAATATCATTCTCAAATTCAGAATGTATTGTTTCAATTTCTGTTAACAAATCTATACCAGCTTCAGTAATTCTTATCTCTACTTTCCTCCTATTTTCTTCACTTTGAATTCTTGTAATTAGTCCTTTTAAACGTAATTTCTCAACTAAACGAGTTGTATTACTATTTTTACTCACCATTTTGGCTTGCAAAGTTAAAAGATCTACTGGTTCACTTTTCAATACTCTTAAAGAACGTAACACTTGAAATTGTTGAATAGATAATGCATATTGTTTTAGATGATCAGAAAATTTCTCATTCATCCAGTTACCTGTTTGCAAAATATTTGCAATTGTTAAGTCAGGTAAATTTAACTCATCATTTTTATCATTTTTATTCAACTTCGGGGGGACAACAATTATCTATACTACTATTGTATATACATCAAATGTAGGTACTATTATTAAAACATCCAAATAAATTTGTTAAAAACTTTTATATTTATATAAATTATATAAATAAAATCATTTAAATCAATCAACTAAATATAGGATAAAACCTTAAAGACATAAAATCCAAAAAAAATATAAAAGCCTGTGTTTATAGTGCTTATATAAATAATATTTAAATAATAAAATGTAAATAGCATGTAAAATTATGATAGGAAACTGTAGTATTTTATTTTTTTAATTATTTTATTTTATTTTTTTTAAATTGTTAATAAGTATAAATATTGTTAATTAAATTATCTAATTTGATACTATACTTTTTTAAATATACTAACTTTAAGTAGTAACTTAAGTTGCTTATTAATCTTGCTTTTAAGTTTAATTTTGTTGAAAATTAAATAAATATGAAAACAATAGTTGCTGTTGCTTCTCAAAATAAGAAAGTAATATTTGAACATGCAGGTAAATGCAGAAATTTTTTAATTTATGCAATTAATGAAGGTATCATTGAAAGTAAAAATATACTTAAACTTACAAAAGAAGAAACTTTACATAGCGCCTCTCATAATGAAGACAATACATTTAAAAGTAGTTTGTTAGATGTAGATATATTATTGACTAGAGGAATTGGGAATGGTTTAATTCAAAAATTAGCAAGACAAAATGTTGCTTGTTATAAAATTGAAGAAACAGATCCTGATACTGCAATTGATAAATTAATTAATGGAACATTAGAAGCTGTTGCCCCAGTATCACAAGAAAAATCTGGTTGTAATTGTAGTTGTGGTGAGAGTCATGGACATCATCATTAGTAGTACATAAATTTAAAAAGAGCTTTAACTTAATTATTAAAGCTCTTTTTATAGAATACAATAATTTATTTGGCAGTATTTCATAAACTATGTAAGTTTTTAGGATAGTGTCTTTTATTAATTTTTTCCCATTCTTTTTCCTCTACCCTTTCCATTTCCCAATCCTCCAAGATGTTCCTCTTTAAAATTACTATCAAACCAATCTGGTTTTTCTAACTTATTATTAAATATATATTCTGCAATTTTAATTACAGCAATTTTATCGAATGGTTGTTTAGGCATTACTTTAAATTTATGCACAGCACCATACATTAAAGCATGTTCTTTTTTAGGGTCTAATACCCAATTTACCACAGCTTCCGTAAATTCAGTTTTAGTTTTAAATGAAACTTTATATCTTTTTTTAATTGCTACCATTGGTGGAGCAATAATTTCGTCATGAGATTTTGTTGTTACAGAATGACAAGCATAACAATTGTTTCTTAACAAGTTATAACCTTCTGGTTTAATTTGTTCATTTGTTGCTTCAACAACTTGTATCTCTTCTATTTTAGGCGCATCTTTTTTAGGTTTACAACTTAATAGTGTAAAAAAGATAATTACTATAACTAGTATTTTTGATTTCATATATAATGCTTAGTTAAGGTGCTAATATACTATAAATTTAATTTTAATAAGTTCCACAAAACTCTATTGAAGTTGTTATTATTTCGTTATAATCTTCTATTGAAATATATACTGGAGAGTACTGAAAATCAACCAATTCTAATTTATCCGTAAAGCTCCTTAAATGATTTCTTGAGCCACATTCTAACAATTCACATACTGAAATAATTTCTTCCTTTGATGTTGAATTTTGAAGTTCATCTAAATCATTAATATCTAAATCTTCAATTAAAGCGCCCACTTTTAATGCTTCTTCATTGGAAACATCAGATAATTCTATTAAATCATTGTATAAGTTTTGTAAGAATTGATCTGTAAAAACACCTCTTTCTACTAAAGCTGGATCGGGAATTTGGTACATATTTAATAAAGTTAACACACTATTCATATGTTGTTGCTCACTTGAAGCTATACTATTAAAAATAAGATCTCCATATTTATCATATGAATATAAATAAACATCTCTTGCTAACTTTTCTTCTTCTCTTAAAAACTTTAAATCAGCTATTTCATTTTGAGAAATTATAGTCTCAATTGTATTTTCAATAGTATCATTATCATTACAACTACTTAAAATTGCAAAAAAACCACTTAAGGTATATAAAATTAATTTTCTCATTATTTATTTTTAGTTTGTTATATAACACTTAGACTATGAATTTTTATATTAGTTTAAAATATTATTGGTAACAAAAGTTACTGGATAAATTTCATCTATCAATTATTAGCTAAAAAAAAGCGCTTTCAAATTAATGAAAGCGCTTAAAATAATAGATTAATATCTATTTCATTATCTATAAGATATTTTACGCATTCGTAAACTTAGAGGAGTTACTTCTAAATACTCATCGTCTTTAATATATTCCATACATTCTTCTAAAGAAAAATCAACTTTAGGAGCTATTTTAACGCTTTCATCTGTACCAGACTTTCTAACATTTGTTAATTTTTTACCTTTAGCTAAATTAACTCCCATATCTTCTTGCTTATTGTTTTCTCCAACAACCTGCCCTTTGTAAATATCTTGATTTGGGTCAATAAAAAATTTACCTCTATCTTGTAGTTTATTAATAGCATAAGGTGTTGCCTTTCCTGTTTCTGCAGAAATTATAGCACCATTATTAGACGTTGCAATTTCACCTTTGAAAGCATCAAAACCTCGTAAACGGTGATTTATAATGGCTTCTCCCTGTGTTGCTGTTAATATTTTATTACGTAAACCAATTAATCCTCTTGAAGGAATATCAAACTCTAAATGTTGCATATCTCCTTTTGGTTCCATTACTAGCAAATCTCCTTTTCGTAAACTAACCAAGTTAATTGCTTTACTTGCTAATTGTTCAGGAACATTAATAACTAAGGTTTCGTAAGGTTCCGATTTAACACCATCAATATTTTTAAAAATTACTTGAGGTCTGCCTACTTGCAGTTCATAGCCTTCTCTACGCATTGTTTCAATTAATACTGATAAGTGCAAAATTCCACGACCAAAAACCGTAAACTTATCTTCAGAATCTGTATCTTCTACTCTAAGTGCTAAATTTTTTTCAGTTTCTTTGTACAATCTATCACGTAAGTGACGAGAAGTTACATATTTTCCTTCTTTACCATAAAAAGGTGAATTATTAATGGTAAACAACATACTCATAGTTGGTTCATCTACTTTTAACCTTGCCAAAGCTTCTGGCTCTTCTAAATCTGCAATGGTATCTCCTATTTCAAAACCATCTATCCCTGTTAAAGCACATATATCGCCACTTCTTACCTTTGCAACTCTATCTTTCCCAAGACCTTCAAATGTGTGTAGTTCTTTTATTCGTACTTTTTTAAAACTACCATCAGCTTTGCACAACATATAATCTTTCCCTTCTTCTAAATCTCCTCTAAAAACACGTCCAATTGCAATACGCCCAACAAAAGATGTAAAATCTAGTGATGTAATTTGCATTTGCGGTGTGCCTTTACGGTAAGGAGCTTCAGGAATATATTTTAAAATAGAATCTAATAAAGGTGTAATATTATCTGTTTCATCTTTCCAGTCATAACTCATCCAACCTTGTTTTGCTGAACCATAAACAGTAGCAAATTCTAACTGTTCTTCCGAAGCATCTAAAGCAAACATTAAATCAAATACTTTTTCGTGTACAATATCAGGTGTGCAATTAGGTTTATCTACTTTATTTACTACAACTATAGGTGTTAACCCAAGTTCTAAAGCTTTCCCAAGTACAAAACGAGTTTGTGGCATAGGTCCTTCAAATGCATCAACAAGTAACAAAACACCATCTGCCATTTTTAAAACGCGTTCAACTTCTCCACCAAAATCCGCGTGACCAGGAGTATCAATTACATTAATTTTTACACCTTTATAAATGATAGAAACATTTTTAGATAAAATGGTAATTCCACGTTCTCGTTCTAAATCATTATTATCTAATAATAAATCGGTACGTACTTTGCGTTCATCTAGAATGTGCGCTTGGTCAATAATTTTATCAACCAACGTAGTTTTACCATGATCAACGTGGGCTATAATTGCTATGTTTCTAATAGATTGCATATTGTGTTTTTTAAGAAGTTGCAAAAGTAGTTGTTTTATTTTGTTTATTGTGAAAAAAGTTAAATAATGATAGATGTCATTAAAAAATTAAATTTTACTTCTTATGTTTGTATTAAAACTATCTAATTATGAATTTATTAAACAGTATTGCATTATTTAGCTGGAATTGGGGTATAATAGGTGCTGCCTTTATGTTTTTAGTGTTTTTAGGGCTAATAGTAGCTTTATTTTTATTAATGAGAACAGGTAAAAAAAAGGAATAATCCCTTTATCTATAATTCTATTATAAAAGAAAAAAAGAGCTGTATTTCCAGCTCTTTTTTTCTTTATATAACTTCAATTAACTAAATTTTTCGTCTTTCACGTTCACGTTTTAGTAATTCTAATTCACGATTTGTTTGCCCAGCTACTGATGTATTTTCTTCAGCTCTTCTAATTAAATAAGGCATTACATCACGAACGGGCCCAAATGGTAAATATTTAGCAACATTGTAGCCTTCTTTAGCTGTATTGAAGCTTATATGATCGCTCATACCAAATAATTGTCCAAACCAAACTCTCTTGTCATTTCTATCTAAATGATGTTTTTCAATTAAATTCATTAATAAATAGGAGCTTTCTTCATTATGTGTTCCAGAAAAAACTGCCATATCCTCAATATTTTCAATCATATATTGTTGTACATCATTGTACATTTTATCTGTTGCATCTTTATCAACACATATTGGATCTTTATAGCCATACTTTTCAGCACGATCACGTTCTTTTTCCATATAAGCACCCCGTACTAATTTCATTCCTACATTAAACCCTTGTTCTTTAGCTCTTTTATGAAGTTTCTTTAAATAGTCTAAGCGATCCCATCTATATAATTGTAATGTGCCAAATACAATAACCCTCTCCTTATTATATTTTACCATCATTTCTTCAATTAAATTATCTGCTGCATCTTGCATCCAAGTTTCTTCAGCATCTATTAATAATGGTATATCTGCATCAAAAGCAGCTTTACTAACGGTATTATATCGTTCTTTTATACGCTTCCATTCAGCTTCTTCATGTCCATCAAGTTCTTTCCCTTCAGTTATTTTTTGATAAATTTCTAACCTTCCAAAACCTGTTGGTTTAAACACTGCAAATGGCAAACTTTCTTTTTCTTTACCAAATTTAATAGTGTTTAATGTTTTCGACATTGCTAAATCAAAATGCTCTTCAACTTCCTTACCTTCTGCAGAATAATCTAATACAGAATGTACATTTTTAGTGTACATTTTATCTATTATTGGCATACAATCTTTTTCAGTTACACCACCACAAAAATGATCAAAAACAGTTGCTCTAATAATACCTTCAACTGGTAAATGTGTTTTTAATGCAAATTTTGTTACTGCAGTACCAATTTTAA
Source organism: Lutibacter sp. (assembly GCF_046055765.1). Taxonomy (GTDB): domain Bacteria; phylum Bacteroidota; class Bacteroidia; order Flavobacteriales; family Flavobacteriaceae; genus Lutibacter. The sequence continues at coordinate 41,802 of NZ_JASFZF010000029.1, forward strand.
CCAATGGTTGTCGTTTTATCATTTCAAACAAATAAAAAGCTCTATCCAGCTCTGAATTAGATTTTATAGCAAAGGCTACTTCTGTATTATCAAATAATTTTTCCATTATAAAATATATTTATACAAAGATACTTCTTGCAAGTTTATTTTTTCATTTTTTTAACCTTAATTTGCATTTAAATATTATCCAAAATGACACCTATTTTATCCAATAATTACTACATAAATTTTAATGAAGATGCTTATAAGAAGTTAAACAAATATATTTTAGACTTCAAACCTTCAATAATTTTCATTTTAGTAGATGAAAATACCAATGAAAACTGTTTACCAATACTATTACAAAACCTTGAAACTTCTATTTCTTTTGAAATAATTGAAATTGAAGCTGGCGAAAAATATAAAAATTTAGATACTTGTACTGGTGTTTGGAATGCTTTAACTGAATTAGGAGCAGACCGAAAAAGTTTATTGATAAATTTAGGCGGTGGTGTAATTACAGATTTGGGTGGTTTTGTAGCTTCCACGTTTAAACGTGGAATTGCTTTTATAAATATTCCAACAACATTATTAAGTATGGTTGATGCATCCGTTGGTGGAAAAACAGGTATAGATTTGGGTGTTTTAAAAAATCAAATTGGCTTGTTTTCTGATCCAGAAATGGTGGTAATTGATTCTCAATATTTAAAAACTGTGACTCAACGTGAATTACGCTCTGGACTAGCAGAAATTATAAAATATGGTATAACTTACGATATTGAAGTATGGAATAAATCTATTGATGTTAAAGACCTCAATATTAATAGTTTAATTAGTTTAATTTATCGTTCAATCGAGATTAAAAATGAAGTTGTAACTAAAGATCCTAAAGAAGTAGGAATACGAAAAGTTTTAAATTTTGGGCATACATTAGGACACGCTATTGAATCGTACTTTTTAAAATCTGAAAGCAAAGAAAACTTAACACATGGTGAAGCTATTGCTATTGGAATGGTAACGGAAGCTTATATTTCTGAAAAACTTTTTAGTTTTCCTTCTAAGGAGGTAGAAAATATTAAAAAATCTATTCTAGATATTTTTGGAAAAGTTAACATTGAAGCTTTAGATTACCAAGCTATTATTGAGCTTTTAATACATGATAAAAAAAATGTGGCTGGACAAGTAAATTTTGTACTCTTAACAAATTTTGAAGAATTTAAACTAGACTGCAAAGTTGAAACGCCCCTAATTATTGAAGCGTTAAATTATTATAATTCTTAACAACAATCTTTAATTACTTCTCTGTACACCTCTTTATAATAAGGTAACACATTCTCTAAACTAAACTCTTTGGCTTGTGCCAATGCGTTATTTTTAAATTCTTGTAGTGTTTCTGTATTTTTTAAAATTGCAATTCCGTTTTTAGCCATGTCATCTGTATCACCAACATCACTTAAATAACCTGTTACTCCGTTTATGTTAACTTCAGGTAAACCACCAGAATTTGTTGAGATTACAGGTGTTCTTGCTGCCATTGCCTCAAGTGCAGCCAACCCAAAACTCTCCGTTTCTGAAGGTAATAAAAACAAATCTGAATAACACAATAGTTTATTAACCTCTCTACTATTCCCCATAAATAATACTTTATCTAAAATTCCTAAATCTTTAGCTTGACATTCAATTTGCTCTCTATCGGGACCTTCACCAACCAATAGTAATTTTGAAGGAATTTCTTTTTGAATTTTATAAAAAATAGCTATAACATCTGAAGCTCTTTTTACAGGACGTAAATTACTTACGTGAGCAATAATTCGTTCATTTTCATTTGCAATAGTACTTCTTAAACATTCTTCTGAACCTATTTCTGGATATTGTTCAAAATCTATGAAATTATGTATTACTTTAATTTCTTTAGTAATATTAAATAAACGTAAAGTATCTCTCTTTAAACTTTCAGATACTGTAGTAACTATATCAGAATTATTGATACTAAATTCTACAGCTGTTTTATAGTTTGGATGACTTCCAACCAAAGTAATATCTGTTCCGTGTAATGTGGTAACTACTTTCACATCTATTCCTTTTGCTTTTAGCATTTGTTTTGCCATATATGCTGCATACGCGTGTGGAATTGCATAATGTACGTGTAAAATTTCCAAGCCATATTGTTCTACAACTTCAACCATTTTACTTGATAATGCTAATTCATATGGCTGAAACTGAAATAAAGGGTATTCTTCAACAAAAACCTCATGAAAATGAATATCATTTGAAATAAAATCGAGCCTAACAGGCTGTTTATAGGTTATAAAATGTACATGATGACCTCTTTGAGCCAATGCCATACCTAATTCTGTTGCTACTACTCCACTTCCTCCAAATGTTGGATAACAAACAATTCCTATTTTCAAACTTTTAATTTTTATATGCAGACGTAAATATAAAGTTAATCTTACAATAAGCTCCTTTAGAAAAGTATAAATTAATCATAAAAAAATCCTGCACTTGGCAGGATTTGTATTTTTAATAATCTCCTAAAGTTTCAGGATTTTGACTTAAAGCATCTTCTAATTGAGCATCACTTGGTGATTTACCATGCCAAGCGTGAGTATGCATCATAAAATCTATACCGTTACCCATTTCTGTATGTAATAATATACAAATAGGTTTGCCTTTTCCTGTGAAAGATTTTGCTTCTACCAGCCCATTTTTTATACTTTCTACATCATTTCCTTTTTCAACATCTAAAACAATCCACCCAAATGCTTCAAATTTAGCTCTTAAATCTCCCAAAGGCATTACATCATCTGTAGATCCATCAATTTGTTGCCCATTATAATCTATAGTGGCAATGTAATTATCAACTTTTTTACCTGCAGCATACATTATAGCTTCCCAATTTTGTCCTTCTTCTAACTCTCCATCACCATGTAAAGAATATACTAATTTGGTATCTCCATTTAATTTTTTTGCCTGTGCAGCTCCTAAAGAAACACTCATACCTTGACCTAAAGAACCTGAAGCAATTCTAATCCCTGGTAAACCTTCATGAGTTGTAGGATGTCCCTGCAAACGTGTTCCTAATTTTCTGAAAGTTGCTAATTCTTTTACTGGGAAAAACCCACTACGTGCTAAAACACTATAATAAACTGGCGAAATATGACCATTTGATAAAAAGAATAAATCTTCATTTTTACCATCCATTGTAAAATCAGTAGAATAATCCATCACATCTTGATACAATGTTGTTAAAAATTCAGCACATCCTAATGAACCTCCTGGATGTCCTGATTTTACGGCATGAACCATACGAACAATATCTCTTCTTACTTGTTGTACAAAATCTTGTAATTGTTGTGTTGTAGACATTTTTAAATTTTATTTTTTTAAAGTTACAAAAATAGCTTTTTTGATTTTTGTAACAGCATTTTTTTTAAATAAAGTTATCTTGTTGTTATCAACATATTATGTTTTTTGTTTCTTCTTTTTAGCAGCTGGAAATAACACATTATTTAATATCAAACGGTAACCTGGAGAATTGGGATGCAAATCGAGTTCGGTTTTAGGATCTCCAACTCTATGTTGGTAATCTTCTGGATCGTGACCTCCATAAAAAGTAAACATTCCTTTTCCTTTTACACCATGAATATAACGTGCTTCATGGTTTATATTATTTTCTCCTAAAACTAAGATATTTGACTTTACACTTACCCTATCAAACGAAGTTGTTTGCCCCATAAAACCCTTTACTAATTGTGTGTGATTTTGGCAAAGCATTGTTGGAATTGGATCCCATTTTGCTGAATATTCTTTTAACGAAAAATAATCGGAAGTACGTTTAATATTTGAGCGCTTTCTTGTCATATCTATGGAAGAAAATTCATATTCAACCGGATTTCTAACTAAAGTAAAATCTTTAAACGCAAAAGTTTTATTAAAATCTAATTTATCTTGATAATCAATTTCTGAAGGGTCACCATCAAACATTGTTTCACAAATATCAACTCCTTCAGCAGCTAAAGCAATATCAAAACTATCTGTAGCTGAGCACATTGCAAACATAAATCCGCCGCCAATAACAAAATCTTTAATTTTAAGTGCTACTGCCAATTTCTCCTCAGAAACTTTTGTATATCCCAATTTCTTAGCCAAATTCTCGGCTTCTTTTTTTTGTTCAATATACCAAGGAGCTGTTCTATAAGCACCATAAAATCTTCCAAACTGACCCGTAAAATCTTCATGATGTAGATGTAGCCATTCGTATAATAACAATTTTTCTTCTAATACTTCTTCATCGTAAACTACATCAAAAGGAATTTCAGCATAGGTTAAAACTAAAGTAACCGCATCATCCCAAGGTAATTTTTCATTAGGTGAATATACTGCAATTTTAGGTGCTTTTTCTAAAAGTATTGCATCCATATTTACCGATGGACTACTAATTTTCATTAAAATTTGTACTGCTTGCGTATCAGAAATTACGTAAAATGTAACACCTCTAATTTTACATTCATTTCGAGTAGATTCATTATCTTCTAACAAAAATGAACCTCCTTCATAATTTAATAGCCATTTTGCAGTATTGCCTTGTTGTAATGACCAATAGGTTATTCCATAAGCTTTTAAATGGTTGGTTTGTGAAACTTCATCCATTGGAATTAATATGAATGACGCATAAGTTGTGTACGAAATTAAAGTAAAAAGTAGGATAACTATTTTAATGAAATCTTTTTTAATCAATTTTAATTTTTTTTAAAAAGGAAGACCGTTTTCGTCTAAATTATCATGTGTACCAAAAGCATCTTGAGCACTTGGCATGTTAACCGATGAAATGGCATCATTCATTTTTGATTGAAATTCGCTACTAAAATCATCATCTAAGTTACTAAACTGTGCTAAATGAGGTGTAAACTTCAATTTTATATTTTCTAAGCCACCGTTTCTATGTTTTGCAACAATAAATTCAGCTTGCCCTTCACAATTACTTCTTTCTTCATCATCCCATTCTGTAAGTCCATAATATTCAGGGCGATAAATAAATGAAACAATATCTGCATCTTGTTCAATTGCACCAGATTCACGTAAATCTGATAATAACGGACGTTTATTTCCTCCACGGGTTTCAACAGCACGAGATAACTGAGAAAGTGCAATTACAGGTATAGCCAATTCTTTTGCCAATGCTTTTAAATTTCGAGAAATCATAGATATTTCTTGTTCTCTGTTTCCTCCTTTAGAAGTTCCAGCAGTCATTAATTGTAAATAATCAATCACAATTACTTTTACACCATGTTGGGATACTAAACGACGTGCTTTTGCTCTTAAATCGAAAATAGATAATGATGGTGTATCATCAATAAATATTGGTGCATTCGATAAGTTTTTAACTTTTACATTTAATTGTTCCCATTCGTGAGGTTCTAAATTACCTTTTCTTAATTTTCCAGAAGAAATTCCAGTTTCACTAGAAATCATACGAGTAATTAATTGAACTGATGACATCTCTAATGAGAAAATAGCAACAGGTGTATCAAAATCAATTGCCATATTTTTTGCCATTGACATTACAAAAGCTGTTTTACCCATACCAGGACGTGCAGCCAAAATAACTAAATCGGAAGGTTGCCAACCTGATGTTAACTCATCTAAACGAGTAAAACCCGTTGCTACACCACTCATACCCTGTTTATTAGAAATTTCTTGTATTTTTTTAATTGCCTGATTCACAAGACCTTCAGCAGATTCTGAACTTTTTTTAAGGTTTCCTTGTGTTACTTCAAATAATTTTGATTCAGCATCGTCTAATAAATCAAAAACATCTACGGTTTCATCATAAGCTTCTTCAATAATTTCAGCAGAAATTGAAATTAATTTACGCTGAATATATTTTTGTAGAATAATACGTGCGTGGAACTCAATATGAGCAGATGAAGCAACTTTTTGAGTTAAACCCACTAAATAAAAATCGCCACCAACAGCGTCTAAGTTTTCTGTTTTTCTTAGTTGGTTTGCTACTGTTAATAAATCAGTTGGTTCAGAGTTTTTAAATAATGTAAATATTGCCGCATAAATTAATTTATGTGCTTCTTTATAAAAAACATCATCATGTAAAATATCAATAACGTCATCTACACCTTTCTTATCAATCATCATAGCACCTAAAACAGCTTCCTCTAAATCAACTGCTTGAGGTGGTATTTTTCCCTTTTCAAGATTAATTACGGTACTTTTTTTAAATTTATTAGATGATACAGGTTGTAAATTTTTCACGCTTTAATTAGTTTGTTTTATTGAATTTAAAATTTAAGGTAAAGAAACATTTAATTTTGAACTATTTTCTATCTAAAGCAAATGTAATTTTTAAAACACAAATTTAACTCGAATTTTGAATTTTATTTTTACACATATTTTGTTGACAAGTGTATATATTGTTAATAACTCTATAAACATTAATTTCTCAATATTTATTTCCTACTTTTGAAATATGGAACGCAAAAAAGTATATAAAATTTTAACAATTATATTGGTTATGCAATGGGCATTTATTCAAATTATTGCCCAATATCCTAGTATCATTGAAAAATATTACTCGAACGGAGCATATTTTTACATTTCAAAATTATTAAGATTACTTTTTGGATGGATTCCTTTTTCTTTTGGTGATATATTATACAGTATTATTGGTATAATTATAATAAAAGGTATTTATATAGCGCTTAAAAATAAACAGTTACACTTTAAAAATACTTTTTTTAAAACTGGAGCCATTATCTCAGTTCTATTTTTCTTTTTCCATCTTAACTGGGGTTTGAATTATTTTAGACAACCTTTATTTGAAAGTTTAAATTTGAAAAAAAACACCTATTCTTCAAATGAATTAGTTGATTTTACTAAAATACTTATTTTAAAAATTAATCAAGTACAAGTTTCAATTACTAAAAATGATACACTGGTTGTAGAAAACAAATTAAATAAAAAACAAATTAAAAAACTTTCTCCTTTAGCATATCATCAATTAGCTTTAAAATATCCACAATTTAAATTAGATAATCCTTCATTAAAACATTCGTTATTTAGTATCCCTTTAACTTATATGGGCTTTGCAGGTTATTTAAATCCTATTACAAATGAAGCGCAAGTAAACTCACTGATACCAAAAAATAATTATCCTGCTACTACCTGTCATGAAATTGCACATCAGGTTGGTATTGCTTCAGAAAGCGAAGCTAATTTTGTTGGATATTTAGCTTCAATACATTCTAAGGATGCATATTTTAACTATTCGGGCTATTTATTAGCACTGAGGTATTGTTTGTCTGAAATTTATAGGACTGATCCTCATGAATTTGAAAATTTATTAACTCTTCTTAACAAAGGAATATTAAAAGATATGCAACAAAGTCAAGATTTTTGGCAATCTTACCAAAATTGGTCTGAAAAATATTTTAAAACTTTTTATGATTCATTTCTAAAAGCAAATAAACAAAAAGATGGAATTCAAGGATATAGTAAAATGGTATCACTTTTAATAAATTACTATAAATTAGAAACGTTATAGGAAATTATCTGCTATTTTTGCCAAATGAATAAAGAAATAACAAGTACCCAAAATTCATATATAAAAGAGCTTGTTCAGTTAAAAGAAAAATCGCGGCTTCGAAAAAAAACAAATACATTTTTAATTGAAGGTGTACGTGAAATTTCATTGGCAATTAAAGGCGATTACCAAGTTAAAACACTATTAATTGCTACCACAATTGTTAATAATGATGAAATAGGGCGCTTAATTACCAAAATGAATTCTACAGTTGAAATTATTGAAATTTCTAAAGAAGTGTATAAAAAATTAGCTTTACGTGATTCAACTGAAGGAGTTATAGCAATTTGTAACAGTAAAGATTTATCATTAAATTCAATACAATTCTCAACTAAAAACCCACTTATTTTAATTGCTGAAGCACCAGAGAAACCTGGTAATATTGGTGCTCTTTTACGAACAGCAGATGCTGCCGGAGTAGATGCTGTTTTTATTGCAAATCCTAAAACTGATATTTACAATCCAAATATAATTAGGTCTAGTGTAGGTTGCGTTTTTACTACAAAAATTGCAACGGGAACAACTTCAGAAATTATTACTTACTTAAAGGAACATCATATAAATATGTATGGAGCTGCGTTAACAGCTTCAGCTGAATACCAAACTATCAATTATACAAAATCATCAGCCATTATTGTGGGTACTGAAGCTACTGGATTATCTCATGAGTGGCTTCAAAATACCACACAAAATATTATTATTCCTATGCGAGGTGCAATTGATTCTATGAACGTATCTGTAAGTGCTGCCATTTTAATTTTTGAAGCTGTAAGACAGCGAAATTCCTAATATTTTAACTATGAATTCTGAAATTTTATTTTATATATTAATAGGTATAATTATTGCCAAATATTTATTTGATACCTATATTAACGCCTTAAATTCTAAACATTTTAAGGATATTATTCCTAATGAATTAGCTGGTGTTTATAATGAAGAAGAGTATTTAAAATCACAAGCATATAAAAAGGCAAATTATAAATTTTCGCTAATTTCTAGTACATTTTCAATTATAACAACCGTAATATTTTTTATGCTAGATGGTTTTGCTTATGTGGATAATTTAGCTCGTACAATTTCAAATAACATTCTACTCATCACATTAATTTTCTTTGGTATAATTATATTTGCAAGTGATATTCTATCGTTACCTTTTTCATATTATAAAACTTTTACTATTGAAGAAAAATTTGGATTTAATAAAACTTCAAGAAAAACATTTGCTTTAGATAAAATTAAAGGTTGGCTAATGATGGTAATTGTTGGCGGAAGTTTATTAGCCTCAATAACTTGGTTTTACCAGCAAACTACAACAAATTTTTGGTTATATACTTGGGCTTTAATTAGCTTTTTTACACTATTTATGAATCTGTTTTATTCAAAATTAATAGTACCTTTATTTAATAAGCAAGTACCTTTAAAAGATGGAGATTTAAAAAATGCAATAGAAAATTTTGCAAGTAAAATTGGATTTAAACTAGATAATATATTTGTAATTGATGGTTCAAAGCGCTCTACAAAAGCGAACGCTTATTTTTCTGGTTTTGGCTCACAAAAACGTATTACGCTATTTGACACATTGATAAATGATTTAGAAATTAATGAAATTGTTGCTGTTTTAGCTCACGAAATTGGGCATTATAAAAGAAAACATATTATTTATAATTTACTATTATCTATAACTTTAACAGGTTTAACTTTTTTTATTTTATCATTATTAGTTGGTAATTTAACTTTATCACAAGCTTTAGGTGTTGAAACCACAAGTTTTCATATTGGCTTAATAGCTTTCGCTATTTTGTATAGTCCAATTTCAGAAATTACCAGTTTATTTATGAATGCTCTTTCAAGAAAATTTGAATATCAAGCCGATAATTATGCTAAAGAAAACTTTAATTCTGAAGACTTAATTACTTCATTAAAAAAATTATCTAAAAATAGTTTAAGCAATTTAACACCACATCCTTTATACGTTAGAATTCATTATTCTCATCCAACCTTATTACAACGAATTTTAAACTTGAAAAAATAAGCTTTTCTATTTGTTAGTCTACCATAAAATAGTATTTTTAAGCAATGGCATATAATTTAGGCATAGAAGAAGAAAATAAAGAAATTACTAGACGATATAAAGATCTTTTAAAAGGTGCTTATCAGTCATTTACTGTTGCGGATAAGAAAGAAATTAGAAAAGCCTTTGACATTGCTTTAGAAGCACATAGTCGCCAGCGCCGAAAAACAGGTGAGCCCTACATTTTTCACCCTATTGCTGTTGCTAAAATTGTTGCTTATGAAATTGGTTTAGACACAACATCAATAATAGCTGCATTATTGCACGATGTTGTTGAAGATACAGATTATACATTAGAAGATATTGAACGCTTATTTGGTGAAAATGTAGCAAGAATTGTTAACGGGTTAACAAAAATTTCTCATTTAAAAAAGGAACAGAACGCTTCAGTTCAAGCTGAAAATTTTAGAAAAATGTTACTAACTCTTAACGATGATGTACGGGTTATTTTAATAAAAATTGCAGATAGATTGCACAATATGCAAACTATGGATGCAATGCCACAGGATAAACAAGTAAAAATTTCTTCTGAAACATTATATATTTATGCTCCACTTGCTCACAGATTGGGCTTATATAATATTAAAACTGAACTTGAAAATCTTGGATTAAAATACACTGAACCTGAGGTTTATAATGATATTTTAGATAAAATTTCACAAAGTAAAGAGGAGCAAAATATTTATATTGAATCTTTTTCAAATATTATAAAAGAATCTTTAGACGTAGAAGGATTTGAGTATTATATAAAAGGAAGAAGAAAATCTATTTATTCTATTCGTAAAAAAATGCTTTCTCAAGGTGTTACGTATGAAGAAATTTACGACAAATTTGCAATTAGAATAATTTACAAATCAACACTTAAAAATGAAAAATTTGATGCTTGGAAAATATATTCTATTGTAACAGATAATTTTATACCAAACCCAAGCAGGTTGCGAGATTGGATAAGCCAACCCAAATCAACAGGATACGAATCACTTCATATAACTGTTATGGGACCACAAGGAAAATGGGTTGAAGTTCAAATTCGTTCAGATAGAATGAATGAAATTGCAGAAAAAGGGTATGCAGCACATTATAAGTATAAAAATAACACCGAGCGTGAAAGTGGTTTAGATGATTGGCTCAATAAAATTAAAGATTCACTAGAAAACCCTGATAGTAATGCCATAGATTTTGTTGAAGACTTTAAACTAAATTTATATGCTAAGGAAATATTTGTTTTCACACCAGGGGGTGATTTAATAGCATTACCAAAACATGCTACTGCTTTAGATTTTGCTTTTTCAATTCACACACAAGTTGGTATGAATTGTAGAGGAGCAAAAATTAATGGAAAATTAAAACCAATAAGTAACGAATTATTTAGTGGAGACCAAGTTGAAATTATAACATCTACAAACCAAAAACCAACTATAGGATGGCTTGATTTTGTTGTAACAGCAAGGGCTCGAACAAGAATTAAAAACGCACTTAAAGAAAATCAAAAGAAAATTGCAGAAGAAGGTAAAGAAATTTTAACTAGAAAATTAAGACATCTAAAAATTACCTTATCAGAAAGTATTGTAAATGACCTTGTAAATTTTTTCAAACTTAAAACAAGTTTAGATTTATTTTATAGAATGGGAATAGGTTCCATTGAAAATCCACAATTAAAAGAATTTATGGCGCAACGTAATAATTCTTTTGTGAATTTTTTCAAAAAAAGAATTAAAAGAGCTCCAAAAAATGAAACTTTTAAGGAAAAAGATGAAGTTATTGATAATTACGATTCATTAGTTTTTGGAAAAGAAGAAGAACGATTAGATTTTAAAATATCTCCATGTTGTAATCCAATCCCTGGTGATAAAGTTTTTGGATTTGTAACAATAAATGATGGTATTAAAGTACACAAAAAAGATTGTCCGAATGCAATAAGCTTGCAATCTAATTATGCTTATAGAATCATGAGTGCAAAATGGATTGACTCTACAAAACAAGAATTTAAAGCTATTTTAAAAATTTATGGAGTTGACCATGTAGGTTTAGTAAATGAAATTACACAAGTAATTTCAAAAAACATGAATGTAAATATACATGGATTAAACATTTCTGGTAATGATGGAATATTTGAAGGAAGTATTACCGTAAGTGTTAAAAATAAATCTCAACTTCAAAAATTAAGTGACAGTATCAAAAAAATTGAAGGTATAGATTCGATTGAAAGAATTAATAAACATTAATTTTATTCACAATTAAAGTTAATAAGTAAGATTTTAACAAAGAATATTATATAAAAATTAAGATTAACTTTGTTGTATTAAGAAATACAACTCAAAATATAGTAGTATGAGTAATGAAAATCAAAAGATTGTAAAAAATGTTTTCGTAAACTTTCTTGAAGCAAATAGCCATAGAAAAACACCCGAAAGATTTGCTATTTTACAAGAAATCTACGATTTAAACGATCATTTTGATATTGAATCACTCTATATACAAATGAAAAATAAAAATTATAGAGTTAGTAGAGCTACACTTTATAATACGATAGAATTATTATTAGATTCAGGTTTAGTTAGAAAACACCAATTTGGACAAAATCAAGCCCATTACGAAAAATGCTATTTCGACAAACAACATGACCACATCATTTTAACTGATACAGGTGAAGTTATTGAATTTTGTGATCCTAGAATTCAAATTATTAAAAAAACAATTGAAGACACCTTCAATATAGATATCAATAATCATTCGCTTTACTTTTACGGAACAAAAAAACAAAAAAACAACTAACTTATAATTTAGCAAAATGGCTGTAAACTTATTATTAGGACTACAATGGGGAGATGAAGGAAAAGGTAAAATTGTAGATGTCCTTACATCTAATTATGATATTATTGCACGTTTTCAAGGAGGTCCAAACGCAGGACATACACTAATTTTTGACGGTCATAAACATGTTTTACACACAATTCCATCAGGAATTTTTCATAAAAACGCTATAAATATTGTAGGAAATGGTGTTGTTATTGATCCCGTTATTTTTAAAAAAGAATTAGATAATTTATCACAATTTAATTTAGATTTTAAAACAAAACTATTAATTTCAAGAAAAGCGCACCTAATTTTACCAACGCATCGTTTACTTGATGCTGCTAGTGAAACTTCAAAAGGAAAGGCTAAAATTGGTTCAACTTTAAAAGGTATTGGTCCAACATACATGGATAAAACCGGTAGAAATGGAATACGTATTGGAGATTTAGAACTTGATAATTGGAAAGAGAAATATCAAACTTTAGCTAAAAAACATTTAAAAATGTTAAATTTTTTCGATGTTGATATTCAATATGATTTAGAGGAACTTGAAACAGAATTTTTCAAAGCTGTTAAGGTATTAAAACAACTAACTTTTATTGATAGCGAAGAATATTTAAGAAATGCACTCAAAAATAAAAAAACAATTTTAGCTGAAGGTGCTCAAGGTTCTCTATTAGATATTGATTTTGGGACATATCCATTTGTAACATCATCTACAACAACAGCAGCTGGTGCCTGTATAGGTTTAGGCGTTGCTCCAAACAAAATTGGTGATGTTTTTGGAATCTTTAAAGCTTATATAACACGTGTTGGTTCAGGACCATTTCCTACTGAATTATTTGATAAAAATGGTAAAACTATGGCTAAAGTTGGTCATGAATTTGGTGCTACAACTGGTCGTCCTAGGCGTTGCGGATGGTTAGATTTAGTTGCTTTAAAATATGCCGTTGAAATAAACGGAGTTACGCAATTAATGATGATGAAAGGTGATGTTCTTTCAGGCTTTGAAACATTAAAGGTTTGTACTTCCTACAATTATAAAGGTAAAGAAATAACTCATTTTCCTTATAATATTGAAGAACATAATGTTACACCTATTTATACTGAGTTTAAAGGTTGGAAAGAAGATTTAACTGCAATGACTTCTACTGACACATTACCAAAAGAGTTGAATGAATACATTAAATTTATTGAAGATTTTGTTGAAGTTCCAGTAAAAATAGTATCTGTTGGACCCGATAGAAAACAAACAATAATGAGATAAACAAAAAAAGCTTCAAATTTTGAAGCTTTTTTTAGGATAACTTTATTAATATCTACCTACTTTTTCGTTAGTTTTGTATCAAAATAACATAGATTTGAAAAACACACTTTTTATAATTTTATTGCTATTAAGCATTGTTGGTAATTCTCAAACTAAAAGAATTAAAATTTTACATGCTGATAATACATATGTGAAACCTGAGTATCCAGGAGCAACCATTTCACAAGGAAATGTTTTTATTGAACACGAAGGAGCAACGCTACGCTGTGACAAAGCTTATATTTATCAGGAATTAAACCTAATGAAAGCAATGGGAAACGTAGTTGTAAATCAAGGAGATACCATTTTTCAATACAGTAAATACACTGATTATGATGGTAATAAAAAAATTGCAACTTCTTGGGGAAAAGTACTTTTGAAAGATGAATTCATGGAATTACGCACTGATACACTTCAATTTGATAGAGTACATCAACATTTATATTATAAAAGTGGTGGTACTATTAAAGATACTACAAATGTTTTAACAAGCAAAATTGGTAATTACTACTTAGAAACTAATAAATTTCAAGCGTATACAAATGTAGATGTTGTAAATAAAGATAGTAAGTTAGTTTCAAATCACCTCGATTATTACACAAGTACAGGAATTGCAGACTTATTTGGACCCTCTACAATAACAAGCGAAAGCAATAAAATTTATACAGAAAAAGGGCGGCATAACTCTAAAACAAATATTTCATACTTCATAAAAAACTCTAAAATATTTTATAGTGATAGAACTATTGAAGGTGATAGTTTGTATTATAATAAAAATATTGAATTTGCTTCAGCAACAGGTAATATTAAAGTAATTGATACGGTTAATAATTCAGTTATAAAAGGTGGTTATGCAGAGTTTTTTAAATTAAAAGACTCTATGTTTATTGTTGATAAAGCTGTAGCCATTTCTAAAATGGAACAAGATTCTATTTACATACATGGTGATACTTTAATGATTACCGGAAAAGTTGAAGAACGCTTGGTTAAAGCATTTAATAATGTTAAAATTTTTAAGTCAGATTTACAAGGAAAATGTGATTCTTTAGTTAGTAATGAAAAAACTGGTGTAACAAAACTATTTATTAAACCAATTTTGTGGGCAGAAGGAAATCAAATTACCGGTGATACTATCTACTTAATATCTAACAAAAAAACTGAACAATTAGATTCTTTAAAAGTTTTAAACAATGGTTTTATAATTAAAAAAGATTCAGCAGGCTTTACACAATTAAAAGGTAAATATATGTACGGTAAGTTTGAAAACAACAAACTTAAATCGTTAAATACCATTGGAAATAGTGAGTCTATTATCTTTTTAAGAAATGAAGTTCAACTACTAATGGGTATCGATAAAAAAAGGTGTAGTAAAAATATTTTTGTTGGCTTAGAAAATAATGAGTTTAGCTTTATTGATTATAACGATATGGTTGATGGTAAAACATATCCACCTTCAGAATTTGAAAAACTCAACCCAAAAGAGAAGCTTTTTAAAGGTTTTGATTGGCGAGAAGATGAGCAACCACTAACAATGGAAGATATTTTTAAGAGAGAAATTAAACCAAAAGAAGAAAAAGAAGTAAAACCATCAATAAAAAAAGAATTTAAGGAAGAAATTATTGAAAATTGAAAGAAGATTTTTTTAAATATCAAGCACAAACATCTCCTCACCCACTTGCCATAGAAATTTCTCATGCCAAAGGAAGTTTTGTGTATGATAACAATGGTAAAAAATATTTAGATTTTATAGCCGGAGTTTCAGCAAATACTTTAGGACATAATCATCCAAAAATTTCTAAAGCGATCAAAAATCAGGTTGATAAATATACACATGTAATGGTTTACGGGGAATTTATTCAGCAACCACAAGTAAGCCTCTCAAGGTTATTAGCCAATAATTTACCTAAGCCTTTAGAAACAGTTTACCTAACAAATTCTGGTACAGAAGCAACAGAAGGAGCCCTAAAATTAGCTAAACGTTACACAGGACGAAGTGAAATTATAGCTGCAAAAAATAGTTATCACGGAAATACTCAAGGCGCCATGAGTGTTTGTGGTGAAGAACAACAAAATAGTGCATTTAGACCATTAATTCCTGGGATTAAGTTTATTTCATTTAATAATAGTGTTGATTTAAATAAGATTACTAGAAATACGGCTGCAGTAATTTTAGAAACTATTCAAGGAGGAGCTGGTTTTATTGAACCTAAAAACAATTATCTAAAAAATGTTAAAAATAAATGTGATGAAGTTGGTGCATTACTAATTTTAGATGAAATTCAA
>NZ_JASFZF010000030.1:0-11633 GCF_046055765.1 Lutibacter sp.
AGGGCAGTTATGGATTAAAATATTTCCAGATAAACCAATTACTAAAAAACCATTAGAAGTACGTATGGGTAAAGGTAAAGGTGCACCTGAATATTTTGTAGCCGTAGTGAAACCAGGAAGAATTATGTTTGAAGTAGGTGGAGTACCTGCTCACATAGCAAAAGAAGCTTTACGTTTAGCAGCGCAGAAATTACCTGTTAAAACAAAACTTGTTGTAGCTAGAGATTTTGATAACGCTTAATAACCGATTAAGAAAATGAAACAATCTGAAATTATAGGATTATCAACGGAAGAGTTACAAGAGAAACTTGGAAGTTTGAAAAAGAGTTATACTGATCTAAAAATGGCTCATTCAATTTCACCATTGGAAACTCCAATGCAGTTGAGAGCACTTAGAAGAACTGTTGCACGTGTGGCTACAGAATTAACTAAAAGAGAATTACAATAATTGTAATCAGTAAAGATGGAAAAAAGAAATCTTAGAAAAGAGAGAATAGGTGTAGTTTCTAGTAACAAAATGGAGAAATCTATTGTTGTTGCTGAAGTTAAAAAAGTGAAACATCCTATGTACGGAAAATTCGTGTTAAGCACTAAAAAATATGTAGCACACGATGAGACAAATGATTGCAATATTGGAGACACTGTTAGAATAATGGAAACGCGTCCAATGAGTAAATCAAAACGTTGGAGATTAGTAGAAATCCTAGAAAGAGCTAAATAATTATGTTACAGACAGAATCAAGATTAAGAGTAGCTGATAATACTGGAGCTAAAGAAGTTTTAGTAATACGAGTTTTAGGAGGAACCAAAAAGAGATACGCTTCAATTGGAGATAAAATAGTAGTAACCATTAAGGATGCTACTCCAAGCGGAACTGTAAAAAAAGGACAAGTTTCTAAAGCTGTAGTTGTTAGAACGAAGAAAGAAATTAGAAGAAAAGATGGATCTTATATAAGATTTGATGATAATGCTTGTGTGTTATTAGATGCTACTTCTGGTGAAATGAAAGGAACACGTGTATTTGGACCTGTTGCTAGAGAACTTCGTGAAAAACAATTTATGAAAATTGTATCATTAGCACCTGAAGTGCTTTAATAAACTATTTATAAGATGAAGTTAAAGATCAAATCAGGAGATAGTGTTCGAGTTATGGCAGGAGACCATAAAGGTGAAGAAGGAAAAGTAGTTACTATTTTTCCAAATAAAAATAGAGCAATTGTTGAAGGTGTCAATATGATATCTAAACATACAAAACCTAGCGCACAAAACCCTCAAGGCGGTATTGTGAAAAAAGAAGCTTCTATTCATATTTCAAACTTAATGTTACTAGAAAATGGAGAAGTAACCAAAGTTAAGTATAAAGTAGAAGACGATAAAAAAGTTAGAGTTTCTAAAAAAACTGATAAAGCAATTTAGTTATGAGTTATATACCAAGACTTAAAGAAGAGTATAAGACTAGAGTAATTAAAGCTCTTACTGAAGAATACAGTTACAAAAATATAATGCAAGTTCCTAAATTACAAAAAATTGTAATAAGTAAAGGAGTTGGTGCTGCTGTAGCTGATAAGAAATTAATTGATTATGCTGTTGATGAATTGACTACAATTTCTGGTCAAAAGGCAATATCAACAATATCTAAAAAAGATGTTGCAGCTTTTAAATTACGTAAAGGTGTACCAATTGGTGCAAAAGTAACTTTACGTGGTGTAAAAATGTATGAATTTTTAGATAGATTAGTTACAGCATCTTTACCTCGTGTAAGAGATTTTAACGGTATCAAAGCTAATGGTTTTGACGGTAGAGGAAATTACAATTTAGGTATTACTGAACAAATAATCTATCCAGAAATAAATATTGATAAAGTAAATAAAATTAGTGGTATGGATATTACTTTTGTAACATCTGCTACTACTGATAAAGAAGCAAAATCATTATTAAGTGAATTAGGTTTACCATTTAAAAAGAATTAAGAAATGGCCAAAGAATCAATGAAAGCCCGTGAGGTTAAGAGACAAAAGGTAGTTGCTAAATATGCTGAAAAAAGAAAAGCTTTAAAAGAAGCTGGAGATTATGAAGCATTACAAAAACTTCCTAGAAATGCATCACCAGTACGTTTACACAATCGTTGTAAATTAACAGGAAGACCAAAAGGTTATATCAGACAATTTGGAATATCACGTGTAACATTTCGTGAAATGGCAAATCAAGGTTTAATACCAGGAGTAAGAAAAGCTAGTTGGTAAAATTATAAATTGGTTATAGGTTCAATAATAACATTGAAAACCATAACCGCAAATTAATAAAAATGATTACAGATCCAATCGCAGATTATCTAACGAGAGTTAGAAACGCTATTATGGCGAGCCATAGAGTTGTTGAAATACCAGCATCTAAGGTGAAGAAAGAAATAACTAAGATTTTATTTGATCAAGGTTATATATTAAGCTACAAGTTTGAAGACGAAAGTATTCAAGGAACTATTAAGATAGCTTTAAAATATGATAAAGCTACAAAAGCTTCAGTTATAAAAAAACTACAACGTGTTAGTACACCTGGTGTACGTAGATATGTTGGTGCAAATGAAATGCCCCGTGTATTAAACGGATTAGGGATAGCAATAGTTTCAACATCACATGGTGTTATGACTGGGAAAAAAGCTACTCAGGAGCATGTTGGAGGAGAAGTTTTATGTTACGTTTATTAATAAAGAACTAAGTAAAGATGTCAAGAATAGGAAATAACCCAATTACTTTACCAGAAGGTGTTACATTCGAAGTTAATGAGAATGTTGTTACTATAAAAGGTAAGTTGGGAGAGTTATCTCAGGAAATAAAAGACGGTATTACAATTAAAGAAGAAGAAGGAAAAGTTGTTTTAGAACGTCCTTCAGATAGTAAAAACCATAAAGCAAAACATGGTTTATACAGAGCTTTATTAAATAATATGATTTTAGGAGTTTCTAAAGGATGGACGAAAGAATTAGAACTTGTTGGTGTAGGGTATAGAGCAAGCAACCAAGGTCAAGTGTTAGAATTAGCTTTAGGTTTTTCTCACAATATAGTTTTAGATATAGCTCCAGAAGTAAAAGTAGAAGCTGTTTCAGAAAAAGGAAAAAATCCAAGAGTAAAGTTAACTTCATTTGATAAACAACTTGTTGGTGCAGTTGCGGCTAAGATTCGTTCTTTCCGTAGACCAGAACCATACAAAGGAAAAGGAGTTAAATTTGTAGGAGAAATATTAAGAAGAAAAGCAGGGAAATCTGCATAATAAGTTATAGTATTATGGCATTATCAAAGCTTCAAAGAAGGCAAAGAATTAAGCATAGAATCAGAAAAATTATTTTTGGTACCGCTACTAAACCGAGACTATCGGTATTTAGAAGCAACAAAGAAATTTATGCTCAATTAGTAGATGACAACTCAGGTGCTACATTAGTATCAGTTTCATCTAGAAATAAAGAAATAGAAACAGCAGGTTCAAAATTAGACATTGCAAAATCAGTAGGTAAAAGTATCGCTGAAAAAGCAAAGAGTGCTGGTATTGAAACAGTTGCTTTTGATAGAAATGGATTTTTGTATCACGGTAGAGTAAAAGCTCTAGCAGACGCTGCAAGAGAAGCAGGTTTAAAATTTTAATATATTATGTATCACAAATACAAAAACGTAGAAAGAGTTAAGCCTAGCGGGTTAGAACTACAAGATCACTTAGTTGGTGTACAAAGAGTTACTAAAGTAACAAAAGGGGGTAGAGCATTTGGTTTTTCAGCTATTGTTGTAGTTGGAGACGGAAATGGAGTTGTAGGCCAAGGATTAGGAAAATCTAAAGATGTAGCATCAGCTATTGCAAAAGCAATTGAAGATGCAAAGAAAAATTTGGTTAGAATACCAATTATTAAACAAACATTACCACACGAGCAAAAAGGGAAGTATGGTGGAGCAAGAGTGTTTTTAAAACCAGCTTCACATGGTACAGGAGTTATTGCTGGTGGTGCTGTTCGTGCGGTACTTGAGTCAGTAGGTGTACACGATGTACTTTCAAAATCGCAAGGTTCATCTAACCCTCACAATGTTGTAAAAGCTACATTTGATGCTTTATTACAATTGCGTAGTGCAAGTATGATTGCTAAAGAAAGAGGAATTTCTTTAAATAAAGTTTTTAACGGATAAAAGGGACTACGATGGCAAAAATTAAAGTAACACAAGTACGAAGTAAAATTAGACGTCCTCAAAATCAAAAAAGAACTTTGGAGGCTCTTGGTTTAAAAAAGATTAATCAAGTTGTTGAACATGAGGCTACTCCTACAATTTTAGGAATGGTAAATACAGTTTCACACTTAGTTTCTGTTGAGGAAATTAAATAACATTTTATAAAGAAGATGACATTAAATAACTTACAACCTGCTAAAGGATCGGTTAAAACACAAGGGAAGCGTGTTGGTAGAGGACAAGGTTCTGGTAAAGGAGGCACAGCAACCAGAGGTCATAAAGGTGCTAAATCTCGTTCAGGATACTCTCGAAAAGTTGGTTTTGAAGGTGGTCAAATGCCTTTACAAAGACGTGTACCTAAATTTGGTTTTACTAATATTAATCGTAAAGAATATGTAGGTGTAAACTTACATAAACTTCAAGAATTAGTTGACAATAAAAAAATTAAAGATACTGTAACATTAGATATTTTAGTTGAAAATCGTTTAGCTCGCAAAAATGACCTAGTTAAAATATTAGGAAATGGAGAGTTAAAAGCAACATTAAATGTAACAGTTCATAAATTTACTGCAACTGCAAAATCCGCAATTGAAAAAGCTGGAGGTTCAGCTGAAACGGTATAATAATTAGCTATAAGATGAAAAAATTTATTCAAACCATTAAAGACATTTGGAGTATAGAAGAACTTAGAAATAAGGTTCTATTAACACTTGGATTTATGGCGATTTATCGTTTTGCAGCTCAAATACCACTTCCTGGTATTGATATTACTGTTGCTCAGGCAGCACTTAAAAGTCAAACAAGTGGTGGTGGAATATTGGGATTGCTTGATATGTTTACAGGTGGTGCATTTGCAAAAGCATCAGTTGTTGCATTGGGTATTATGCCTTATATTTCTGCATCTATTGTGGTTCAATTGATGGGAATTGCGGTTCCTTATTTACAAAAACTACAAAAAGATGGTGAGAGTGGTAGAAAAAAGATAAATCAAATAACGCGTTGGTTAACTATTGCAATTACTATGGTGCAAGGACCTGCGTATATTACTAATATTTATCAATTAATTCCATCTGAAGCTTTCTATATTAGTGGTAGTATGTTTTGGTTATCTTCAATGGTAATTTTAACTTCGGGTACTGTATTTGCAATGTGGTTAGGTGAAAAAATTACTGATAAAGGTATAGGAAATGGTATATCATTATTAATTATGATTGGTATTATTGCTCGTTTTCCAGGGGCTTTCATTCAAGAAGTAGTTTCTAAAATTACAGCTTCAAATGGTGGATTGATTATGATCTTATTGGAGATTATAGTATGGTTCTTAGTAATCTTAGTAAGTATATATTTAGTGACTGCTGTTCGAAGAATTGCTGTTCAGTATGCTAGGAAAACTGTTGCAGGAAATATTAAAAATATTGCAGGAGCAAGAGATTATATTCCTTTAAAATTAAATTCATCAGGTGTAATGCCTATCATATTTGCTCAAGCGATTATGTTTGCACCTGCATTAATGGCTGGCTCAGAAAATGATACGGTAAAATCAATTGGTATTGAGTTTTCAAATATGTTTGGTTTATGGTATAACTTATTATTTGCATTTTTAATTATAATATTTAGTTATTTTTATACTGCAATTACAATTCCTACCAATAAAATGGCAGATGATTTAAAAAGAAGTGGAGGATTTATTCCAGGAGTAAGACCAGGAAAAGATACAGGTGAATTATTAGATAGAGTATTATCTTTAATTACATTCCCTGGATCTATATTTTTAGCGTTGGTTGCTATTTTACCTTCTATCGTTATTAATTTTGGGTTAACTCAAGGTTGGGCTTTGTTTTATGGAGGAACGTCATTGTTAATTATGGTTGGTGTTGCAATAGACACAATTCAACAAATTAACTCTCATTTATTAAATCGTCATTATGATGGTTTAATGAAGAAAGGAACTAAAAGAAAATCAATAGCATAATATGGCAAAACAACCAGCAATACAACAAGACGGAACAATTACAGAAGCATTGTCTAATGCAATGTTTCGTGTAGAGTTGGAAAATGGACATGTGGTAACAGCACATATCTCAGGTAAAATGCGTATGCATTATATTAAATTATTACCAGGTGATAAAGTGAAGTTAGAAATGAGTCCGTACGATTTATCAAAAGCAAGAATTACTTACAGATATTAAAGTATAAACGATGAAAGTTAGAACATCAATAAAAAAGAGAAGCGCCGAGTGCATAATTGTGCGACGAAAAGGCAGATTATACGTAATCAATAAAAAGAATCCTAGATTTAAACAAAGACAAGGATAATTATGGCAAGAATAGCAGGTATTGATATTCCAAAAAACAAGAGAGGTGTTATTGCATTAACATATATTTTTGGAATTGGTAAAAGTAGAGCTAAAGAAATTTTAGCTGCAGCAAAAGTTGATGAAGGTACAAAAGTTCAAGATTGGACTGATGCGGAAATTCACGACATTAGAGAACAAGTAGGTGACTACATTATTGAAGGTGAATTACGTTCTGAAACTCAATTAAACATTAAACGTTTAATGGACATTGGGTGTTACAGAGGTATTCGTCACAGATCAGGATTACCTTTAAGAGGTCAAAGAACAAAAAATAATTCTAGGACTAGAAAAGGTAAACGTAAAACTGTAGCTAACAAGAAAAAAGCAACTAAATAATAACTAATATATTATGGCGAAAGCAAGTTCAAAAAAACGTAAAGTTATTGTTGAGACAGTTGGTGAGGCTCATATCACAGCTTCATTCAACAATATAATTATATCACTAACCAATAAAAAGGGTGATGTAATTTCTTGGTCATCAGCTGGGAAAATGGGATTTAGAGGTTCTAAAAAGAATACTCCTTATGCTGCTCAATTAGCTGCAGAAGATTGTGCAAAAGTTGCACATGAAGCAGGTATGAGAAAAGTAAAAGTGTATGTTAAAGGACCTGGTAACGGAAGAGAATCAGCAATTCGTTCAATTCATAATTTAGGAATTGAAGTTTCTGAAATTATTGATGTTACACCTGCACCACATAACGGTTGTAGGCCTCCAAAAAGAAGAAGAGTATAATTAATTAATTTTTAACAGATAGGAGTTAGATTATCGAAGGATTAGCCTTAATTCATAATCCCTATCATATAATAATAAAAAATGGCAAGATATACAGGACCAAAAACAAAAATTGCCCGTAAATTCGGAGAAGCAATATTTGGAGAAGATAAATCTTTTGAAAAAAGAAATTATCCTCCAGGACAACATGGAAACAACAGGCGTAGAGGGAAAAAATCAGAATACGCAATGCAGTTGTCTGAAAAACAAAAAGCTAAATATACGTATGGTATTTTAGAAAAACAATTTTCAAACTTATTTAAAAAAGCATCTAGTAGTAAAGGTATTACAGGTGAAATTTTATTACAACTTTGTGAATCTCGTTTAGATAATGTAGTATTTAGATTAGGTATAGCACCTAGCCGTAGTGCAGCACGTCAATTAGTATCTCACCGTCATATAACTGTAAATGGTGAGTTAGTAAATATACCATCATATTCTTTAAATGCTGGAGATGTTGTAGCAGTTAGAGAAAAATCAAAATCATTAATTGCTATTGAAGATTCTTTAGCAGCAAGAAATGATGTTTATGAATGGCTTTCTTGGAATTCAGAAACTAAACAAGGTAACTTTGTTAGTATTCCTGAAAGAATGCAAATTCCAGAAAATATTAAGGAACAATTAATCGTAGAGTTATACTCTAAATAATTTTAAAGATACCAATTCAATTATGGCAATTTTAAATTTTCAAAAGCCCGATAAAGTAATTATGATTGATTCTACTGATTTTGAAGGTAGATTCGAATTTAGACCTTTAGAACCAGGTTTTGGTTTAACTGTAGGTAATGCTTTGAGAAGAGTATTATTATCATCATTAGAGGGATTTGCAATAACATCACTTCGAATTGAAGGTATTGAGCACGAATTTTCTACAATTAAAGGTGTTGTTGAAGATGTAACAGAAATTATTTTAAACTTAAAGCAAGTACGTTTTAAGAAACAAATAGAAGATTCAGATAGAGAAACTGTTAGTATATCAATTACCAATCAAGAGCAATTAACGGCTGGTGATTTACAAAAATATATTTCTGGGTTTCAAGTTTTAAACCACGACTTAGTAATTTGTAATATGGAAAAATCTGTTAAACTAGATTTTGAAATTACAATAGAAAAAGGAAGAGGTTTTGTGCCAGCTGAAGAAAATAAAAAATCGGGCGTTGCTTTAGGAACAATTTTTACAGACTCAATTTACACACCAATTATTAATGTAAAATATGCTGTTGAAAATTTTCGTGTAGAGCAAAAAACCGATTATGAAAAGTTAGTATTTGATATATCTACTGATGGATCAATTGCACCTAAAGATGCTTTAACTGAAGCAGCAAAAATATTAATTCATCATTTTATGTTATTTTCTGATGAACGTATAACATTAGAAGCTGATGAGATTGCACAAACTGAAACATATGATGAAGAATCTTTACATATGCGCCAGTTATTAAAAACTAAATTAGTGGATATGGATTTATCTGTAAGAGCACTAAATTGTTTAAAAGCTGCAGAGGTTGATACATTAGGTGACTTAGTATCATTTAATAAAAATGACTTAATGAAGTTCCGTAACTTTGGAAAAAAATCTTTAACTGAATTAGATGAATTAGTTCATAATAAAGGTTTAAACTTTGGTATGGATTTAGGTAAATATAAATTAGATAAAGATTAAGTTAAAACCTCGGTTTTAATTAAGACAAGATAAGGATGAGACACGGAAAGAAATTTAATCACTTAGGAAGACAAACAGCGCATAGAAAAGCAATGTTTGCTAATATGGCTAGTTCATTAATTGAACACAAACGTATTAATACAACAGTTGCAAAAGCAAAAGCTTTGCGTCAATTTGTTGAGCCTTTAATTACAAAATCTAAAGATGATACTACTCATAATCGTAGAGTTGTGTTTAGTTATTTAAGAAATAAGTATGCTGTTACTGAATTGTTTAAAGAAGTTTCAGTAAAAGTAGCAGATAGACCAGGTGGATATATACGTATTATAAAATTAGGAAACCGTCAAGGAGATAATGCACCTATGGCAATGGTTGAACTAGTTGATTATAACACAACTTACAATCCAAATGGAGCTAAGAAAAAGAAAACTACTCGTAGAGGTAAAACTAAAAAAGTTGAAGAGGTTGTTGAAACTACTAAAGATAGTAAAGATACAAAGTAACTAATGAAAACTTTTTAATAATATAAAATGGGATAAACTTTAAAAAAGTTTATCCCATTTTATTAATAAACACATATGAAAGAAATAAAAATGAAGTACATTTTTCAACTTATGTTACTTTTCAACTTATGTTACTTTAATTCCTACAGCCAGCATATTACAATTAAGCGTATAGAAAGTAGGTTAATTACTAATGAAGGAATTGAGTTCTTGGGTAATTTAAATGATAAAAGTAATGACTTATATTCTTTTTCAAATTGGAGAAATGAGGGAATTATATATTTAAATAATAAAGCTTATAGTCTTTCCAATATAAATTTTAATGTTAATAAAAATTTGTTTGAAAGTAGAATTAGTAGAGATAAACTATTTGCTTTTAATAAAGCAGAGATTGATTCGGTAAGAATAAATAATTTTTTATTTAAAAAAATAGGAAATTCCTATTATGAAGTGTTATTTGAGTCTGAAAATAATTTACTACTAAAGAAGCATGATATTACATTTCGAAAAGGAATTGAAAACCGTTTAGGAGGTGGCACGCTAGGGAAAACTAAAGAACTTATAGCATATAATTACCTTATAAAATCTGGAGATTTATTTAAAAGAGTTGAACTTAAAAAAAATAGTATTTTAGAAGTGTTAAACCCAAATATTAATAAAAAATTTCTTGCAAATTTTGTTAAAAAGGAAGATTTATCTTATAAAAAAGTAAAAGATATAATTAGAATTTTTAAATTTATACTTAGAAACTCAAATAGCATTATTTAATAAAAGTTTTAATTAAACAAATGAAGTATACACAACGTAAAAGAGCAATTTTATTATTAGCTGACGGTACTGTTTTTGAAGGTAAGTCAATTGGAAGAGATGGTACATCTTTTGGTGAAATTTGTTATAATACGGGGATGACGGGTTATCAAGAAATATTTACAGATCCTTCTTACTTTGGGCAATTAATGTTAACTACAAATGCTCATATTGGTAATTATGGTGTAAATGATAATGAAGTGGAATCTAATTCTATTAAAATTGCTGGATTAATATGTAAAAATTTTAGTTTTAATTACTCAAGAGATAATGCACAAAGTTCACTAGAAAGTTATTTTGAGAAAGAAAATATAATGGCAATTTCTGATATAGATACTAGAGCAGTAGTAAGATATATTAGAGATAAAGGAGCTATGAATGCAGTAATTTCAACAGAAGCAGACTTAAATCTTTTAAAAGAACAATTAAAAGCAGTTCCCAATATGAAAGGTTTAGAACTAGCATCAAAAGTTTCTACAATTAAATCATATTTTTTCGGAGATGAAAAAGCACCAATTAAAATTTCAGCTTTAGACCTAGGTATAAAAAATAATATTTTAAGAAATTTAGCCAATAGAGGTTGTTATATTAAAGTGTTTCCTTTTAATGCAACTTTTGAAGAAATGAAAGCTTTTAATCCTGATGGATTTTTCTTATCAAATGGGCCTGGTGATCCAGAACCGTTGAAGAAAGCTCAAGAATTAGTAAAAGAAATTATACAACGAGACTTACCATTATTTGGTATTTGTTTGGGGCATCAAATTATTGCTTTAGCAAATGGAATTTCTACGTATAAAATGCATAATGGGCATAGAGGTATAAATCATCCAGTAAAAAATGTAATTACTGGGAAAGGCGAGGTAACCTCACAAAATCATGGGTTTGTTGTAAAAAGAGAGGACGTAGAAGATCACAAAGATTTTGAAGTAACACATATTCATTTAAACGATGAAACGCTAGCAGGTATGAGAATGAAAAATAAAAATTGTTTTTCAGTTCAATACCACCCAGAAGCTAGTCCAGGGCCGCATGATTCATCATACTTATTTGATCAATTTATTGAAAATATAAAAGCATCTAAAAAATAATTTAGAAACCCATTAACATAAATCTAGTGGTTTTTTTATAAGTACTAAAACGAAAACGTTATCGTATAAAAGGTTTAAATAAAAAATATATTTAACCTAAAATTCGTAACTTTGAATAAGAAAAATAACCAATAAAATTATATAGATATGAGTATGATATTAAGTGTTCATGCACGTCAAATTTTTGATTCAAGAGGAAATCCAACTGTAGAAGTTGATGTAGTTACTGAAAATGGAG
>NZ_JASFZF010000031.1:0-46624 GCF_046055765.1 Lutibacter sp.
TAAAGCAGCCGATTTACTCTTCTTAGTTATTTTGGTTCTTCCTTTTCGTACTAATTGCGAAATTGTTGGCATACTAAAATTTTGTTATTAATTGTTTTTATTCTCTTAGCTCTTTTCTAAGAGTTTGCAAATGTACAAATATTTTCTGCTTAATCAAATATGATTATATTTTATTTTAAAATGATTTTTCACCATATATATCATGTATATTCACCCCTTAATTAGTTAGGGTTTGAAAATAGTACTTAAAACCATTATTTACTTCTTTTTAATTACTATTTCTTTTGTTGAAATGCATGCTCAAGATTTTGAGTTAAGAATTCACACAAAGGATAGTACTACTATGTATGTTTTAAAATCTTTTGAGTATTTAAAAAATCATAAATCTAAGCAAAGTGTAATAAACGAAGTTAGAGATATTTCAAAAAAAATAGCGCTAAAAGGTTTCATTAATAACAATTATTATTTAACCCAAAATGATTCTGTTTTTAATTGTTTATATGTATTTAATACTAAAATTGACAGTGTGCGTATTTATTATAACAACAAACTTATTGACAAAACTATTTTAAATAGATTAACAAAAAATTATACCAATACCTATTTTGAAATACTCACAAGTGATATTGAGTATTCTTTGAATTATATCGTGGCGTATTTTGAAAATAAAGGTGCTTCATTTACTTCAACTTCATTAATTAACTTATCACAAGAAAAAAATAAATTAACTGCAAACCTTCAATTAAATATTTCTGCAAATCGAAAAATAAATACTGTTATAATTAAAGGGTATTCTAATTTTCCGAAAAAATATTTGAATCACTATTTAAATTTGAATCAAAAAGCTACTTTTAATTTAAAAACTTTAAATTTAGTTGGTCAACTAATAAATACGATTCCTTTTGTTGTACAATTTAAAAAACCAAAGGTTTTATTCACTAAAGACTCAACAACCCTTTATTTATATCTAAAAAAGAAACAGATTAGCACTTTTGATGGAGTTATTGGTTTTTCAAACAAAGAAGATAGCAATAAACTTATTTTTAATGGCTATTTAAATTTAAATTTAAACAACATATTTAATAAGGGTGAATTATTTAGCTTAAACTGGAAAAACAACGGTGAAGAAACTCAAACTTTAAATTTAAAATTTACAACACCTTATATATTTAACTCTAAATTTAACACTTCTGGTGAATTCTCAATTTACAAACAAGACTCAATATATGTTAATACTACCTCTAAAATTAATATTAGCTATAACATTACTAGAAATAATTATATTGATATAATCCTAACAAATGAGAATTCAAATTTAACTTCAACAAGTACTACTTTAGATATTTCCGACTTTAAAAATACATTTATTGGAGTATCATACGCCTACAAGTCACTTCAAAATATAAAAAACTCAAACAGTCCTAAAATATTTATAAATATAGAATATTTAAAGGGTAAAAGACTTATTAATAACACAAAAAATAAGCAAGACAAAATTAAACTCTCAGGAGCATATCTTTTTGAATTAAATCAAAAAAATTCAATCTTTATAAAAAGCACGAACGAATTATTGATTGGAAAAAACCTATTACAAAATGAACTTTATAGAATTGGTGGAATAAACTCTATAAGAGGTTTTGATGAACAAAGTATATTTACTTCCAAATATGCTGTATCTAATATTGAATACCATCATAGTATAAGTCAAAACTCTCAACTATATTCAATAACAGATGTTGGTATTTTATTAGATCCTATTACAAATTCAACTTCGAAGTTATATAGTATTGGTTTAGGCTATACCACAATTTCAAATAATAGTATCATAAATTTGAGCTACGTAATTGGAAAAAGCAAAAAAACTTCACTAAACTTTAATAC
Source organism: Lutibacter sp. (assembly GCF_046055765.1). GTDB lineage: Bacteria > Bacteroidota > Bacteroidia > Flavobacteriales > Flavobacteriaceae > Lutibacter. Next base: position 1,882 of record NZ_JASFZF010000031.1, read on the forward strand.
ATCTAAAATACACATTAAAATAACATATCCATTCTAAAAGTATTCCATTCAATCTAGAACAGCCAAAATCTAGCGCAACCTTTTAAAAAAAATGCATCTATTTTAATAGGTCGAGTATATTTTAATAAGTTTATAACCGCTTTTAGGCTTAATTTAACATGTTTAATAGAAAACACTATTAAATATTAACATATTTTAAGACTTTAACACTCAAAAGTTTGGTTTATTAACAAATTATTAAGATTTTTGACATAATTAATTCAAATAATTATATAATGAAAACAAAGTTTAATGGTTTTTTAACGCTTATACTAGCGTTTATGGTGCAAATAACATTTGCACAAGAAAAAACTGTTACAGGGAATGTGTCCGACGCAAGCGGACCCCTACCTGGTGTAACAGTTCTAATTAAAGGTGCCAATGTAGGTACTCAATCAGATTTTGATGGAAACTTTTCAATGAAAGCCAATGTTGGCGATGTGCTGCAATTCAGTTTTATGGGAATGCAAACAGTTGAAAAAACCGTTGGAACATCTAATAGCATAAACGTTGTTATGCAAGAAGATTCCCAAGCATTAGAAGAAGTTGTAGTTACTGGATTTGGTCGTAAAGTTGAAAAAAGATCTGCCACATTTGCCGTTCAACAAGTTGGAGGTGATGAAATGACACAAGCTCGTGAAACTAATATTGTAAACTCTTTGTCAGGTAAAATTGCAGGGGTACAAATTACAAATAGTTCTGGTGCTGTTGGTTCTTCTTCAAGAGTTATACTTAGGGGTGCTGCTTCTATTACAGGTAATAACCAACCACTATATGTGGTAAATGGTGTGCCTTTAGAAAGCGGAAACATTGGTAATTCAGATAGTAGTGGTGGTGCTGATATTCCAAATGGTATATCAGATATTAACGCAGATGATATTGAATCTATTTCTGTTCTTAAAGGACCTGCTGCTGCTGCACTTTACGGTGTAAGAGCTGCAAATGGAGTAATTCAAATTAAAACAAAAACCGGTAGAAAAGGACAAGGATTAGGAATTTCTTTTAACAGTACTATGTCTGTTGAAGATCCTTTATTGTTACCAGATTACCAAAATTCTTATGGTCAAGGTGGAAACAATACATCTTTTGAATGGGTTGATGGACAAACTGGAAGTGGTTCTGTAGATGAAAGTTGGGGACCTCCATTAGATGTAGGTTTAAACTTTGTTCAATGGAATTCTTATACTGTTGGTGGTGCACCATTACCTTGGGTATCTAGACCTAATAATATAAAAGATTTCTACGAAACAGGGGTGACTCTTAACAACAGTATTTCTTTTACTGGTGGTGCAGAAAATATTGGTTATAGATTATCTGTTGGTTCAATGGATCAAACAGGTATGGTACCAAATACAGATCTTAGACGTTTTTCAGTAAGTGGATCTTCTACATACACTATGTCTGATAAATTCACAACTTCTATTGATATTAATTATACACGTTCTAAAAGTGATAACTTTGTAACTCAAGGTTATAACAACGAAAACCCAGTACAACAAATGATTTGGTCTGGTAGAAACGTTGACTTTAATGCATTAAGAGATTGGAGAAATCTTCCATTAGCAGCAGCTGGAACTGCAGCGGCTGGTACTCCTCTAAACTGGAATACAGTTTTCCAAAACAACCCTTATTGGGTGTTAGATACCAATACAAGAGAATATAGTAGAGATAGAGTTGTTGGAAACATTGCTTTAAACTACGAAATTAATGATCACTTTAATTTAAGTGGTAAAGTTGGTACTAACTTCTGGAGCACAAGACAAAACTTCAGACAAGCTTTTGGTAGTAATAATGCACCGAATGGTTATTATTCAGAAACTAACCGTACTTATATGGAGAGAAATTCTGAAGTTATAGGATCTTATAATACAAAAATAACTGAGGACTTAGCTTTTGAAATGAGTGTAGGTGGAAATTCAATGTATCGTAAATCTGAGTTAGCATATACTGCAGCTCCACAATTACAATTACCTGGATTATATAATGTGAGTAACTTAGCAGCTGGAAGTAGTTGGGTAGTTTCTAACTCTTTTTCAGAACAAAAAATTAATAGTGTATTTGGTTTTGGTAAATTCTCTTACAAAAATTATTTATTCTTAGAATTTTCTGGAAGAAATGACTGGTCTAGTTTATTACCTAAAAGTGATAATAATTTCTTCTACCCTTCTGTTACAGCAAGTGCTGTAGTTACAGATATGGTTGACTTTAATTCAGATGTAATTTCTTTCTTAAAAATTAGAGGTGGATGGTCTGAAGTTGGTGGTATTGGAGCATTAAGCCCATATCAATTACAACCTACTTTTGCATTATCTACTGAAACTTGGGGTGGTAACTCTGTAGCTTATTTACCAGGTACTTTAAACAATCCTAATATAAAATCAGAATCTACAGTAGGTACTGAATTTGGTTTAGACCTTAGATTATGGAATAGTAGAGTTCGTTTTAATGCTACCTATTATGACCAAACAAGTTCTGATTTAGTAGTGCCAGTTCAGGTAACTGCTGCTTCAGGTTATACTAATGCGGTACAAAATGTAGGGGAAATGAATAATAAAGGTATTGAATTACAATTAGGAACTACTGTTGTTGAAACTGGTGATTTTAAATTTGATTTAGATTTAAACTTTGCAAAAAATACCAATAAAGTTGTTTCTTTAGGAGGCTTAGAATCTTTAGTGTTAGGTGGACAATGGTCTATGACATTAGAAGCTAGAGAAGGTCTACCTTATGGGTCTATTGTAGGTTCTTATTTTGAAAGAAATAACGGAGACATCGTTTTTGAAAATGGATTACCTAAAATTGCTTCTGGTACGAAAGTATTAGGAAATATTACTCCAGATTGGACAGGTGGTGCAAATTTCACTTTTAGCTACAAAAACTTAAGTTTCAATGCTTTAGTTGATGCTAAAATTGGTGGAGATATTTACACAATGACAACAACTTGGGGTAGATACGCTGGTGTATTAGAAGAAACTCTTTTAGGTAGAGAAACTGGTATTATTGGAGACGGTGTTATGCTAGAAAATGGTGTTTATGTACCAAATAATGTAGTAAGAAGTGCTGAAGACTATAATAAAAGAGCTTATTCAAATAGTATTGTAGAAAGTTCAGTATTTGATGCTTCTTATGTGAAATTAAGACAAATAATGTTAACATATAAATTACCTAAAAAGCTAGTTGCTAAAACGTTATTTACCAATATTAATTTTTCAGTAGTAGGTCGTAACTTGGCTATATTGTACAAAAATATACCACATATTGATCCTGAATCTTCTTTTAGTGATAGTAATGAAAATCAAGGTCAAGAGTTTGGACAATTGCCTTCTGCAAGAAGTATTGGTTTTAACATTCAGTTAAAACTATAAAGTAACAATTCTAAAATATTAAAATATGAAACGATTTAAAATTATAACAATTCTCTTCTTAAGCTTACTGGTTTCAGTTGGTTGTGATAGTGATTTTGAAGAGATAAATCAAGATCCTAACAACCCACTAGAAGTTCCTTCTAGTTTATTAATACCAGGTGTTGTTAGAGCTGCTCAAAACGAATCTTACAGTACTTTTACTGGAGGAGATATGGGAGCATGCTGGTCTCAACAATTTGCAAAAGTGCAATACAATGACGAAGCAAGATACATCCCTAGACAATCTGTAATCTCTAGAGTATGGAATACATATTATGCGGTAGTTATTGCAGACGCTGATGCAATGTATAGCATCGCTGAAAGCGAAGGAAATAACAACATGATGGGTGTAGCCTTAACATTACAAGCGTATGGGTATGCTTTTTTAACAGACGTATATGGATCAATTCCTTTTACTGAAGCTATTCAAGCTGCTACTGAAGGAAATATAGCTCCTGTTTACGATAGTCAAGCTGATGTTTATGCAGGTACTTTAGCAATGTTAGATAATGCTATTTCTTTATTAGGAACTGGCGGAACTATTGATGGTATCAATGATATTTTATATGGTGGTAATGCTAACTTATGGAAGAAATTTGCAAGTTCATTAAAATTTAGAATGCTTATGAGAGCTTCTGGACAAATGAGTGTATCAGGAGATTTACAAGCTTTAGTAAATGCAGGAAATTTATTTCAAAGTAATGCAGATGAAGCTAAATTAGTTTATTTAGGTGCTGATCCAAGTGCTAATCCATTATATGAATCTATTGTTTTTGGAACAAGAGGTGAATGGAAAATCAACTCAGAAATGGTTGATAAATTAGCTTTTGATGCGGATCCTAGATTAGCAGTGTATGCTGGTTTAAATGATGCTGACGAATATAGAGGTAAACCTTCTGGATTTGTGGATGTGCCAAATGATGATTATAACTATACCAATGTATCAGCTTTAGGAGATTTCTATTTACGTCCTGAATTACCAGGTGTATTTGTTTCAAATGCTGAATTAAAATTCTTAATGGCAGAAGCTGCTCAAAAAGGATTCATTAGTTTAGATGCTGAAGCTTTATATATGGAAGGAATCACTGCTTCTTTAGATTATAATGAAGTTCCTGGTCCAGATGCTGCTGCTTTTTTAGCACTTCAAAATTTACAACCAGATACTGCAACTGCTTTAAAACAAATTGCAGAACAAAATTGGGTTGCTTTATTTTCTCAAGGTGTAGAATCTTGGAACGAATGGAGAAGAACAGGTTACCCTGTATTGTCTCCTGCTGCTGAAGCAGATTTAAACCAAATTCCATCTCGTTACAATTATCCAACGACTGAGAATTCAATTAACAAAGCAAATCTTGATGCTGCTGTTGCTGCACAAGGTCCAGATAATTTAACAACACCAGTTTGGTGGATGAATTAAGACAAATTAATATTAAAAACTTATAATTATGAAAAAAATATTTAAGCTGTTTGTAGCGGTATCTTTATTACTTGTGTACTCTTGTAATGATAATGCTGATTATAATACAGACGACTATTTAACAGGTACAGCTAGCGAAGGTGGTGCCATTGTAGCTGTTAACAAAGATACAGGAGGTAAACTTTTAGGAATACCTTCTTCAACAGATTTTGCAACTGCAACTGTTTCATTTGCAGCTTCAGAATTAGACTTTAGCGTTATACTAATGTCTGGAGGAAATGATGTTAGTGGTTATGAAATTATGAAATCCTTAAATGGAGGTACAGAAGTTTCAGTAGCAACTAGTACAACACTTCCTATTTCTTTAAGTTACTCAACTCCAGAAGAGTTTGTAAGTAATTTAGGAATAGCTCCTACTGATTTAAGAATTGGAGATGTTATTTCATTTAGAACTAAAATGATTAGAACTGACGGCTCTGTTGAATTTGCAGGACCAAATGAAGGTACTTTTTCAGTAACTATTAGTTGTTCTTCAGACTTAGCAGGAACTTACCATTTAACTGTTGTTAGAAGTAACGGTCCAGATGTTATTTTCCCTAACGAGAAAATTATTGAAGTAAGCCCAGGTGTTTACAAAACAGAATCTATCTACAAATGGGACGTAGGATCTATTGCTCCAGATCAAGGATTTAACTTCCAAGATATTTGTGGTGAATTAACAGTTCCTGAACAAGGTTTAGCGCAAGGATATTATAGTAATGTTGTTATTGGTACAGAACCTGGTTTTGTAGATGGTGCTACAGGTGATTTGAAAATATTTTACTCTGTAGATTTTGCATCAGGACCTGTAACTTGTATTGGAACATACGTGAAATTATAATTTAAAAAATAAAAAGATGAAAATAAAATTTATAAAAAAGTTCTTATCACTTTTCGTTTTAAGTGCTGTACTATTTAGTTGTATTGATGATGATCAGACTGGTGAAAGCCAGTTGACTCCTTCATCTCCAACTCTTTCAGTAAATTTAGGATTTACAAATCCTACGCTAGTTGAAGATGACACAGAATATACCTATACGGTTACTCTAAGTGAAACTCAAATAGTTGATGTAAAACTTCATGTAACACAAATTGGTGGTACTGCAAGTGCTGATGACTATGAAATGACTACTTCAATTACAATACCTGCAGGATATACTTCTGCAAGTGGAAGCATTAAAATACTTAATGACGAATTAATTGAAGATACAGAGACATTACAAATCCAAATTGGTGATAATAGAGTTGCGAATGCAGCTTTTACTGCTGTAACTACTGAATTTACCATTTTAAATTATACTGAAGGAGATTTAGTTATAGATATGGATTGGGCGTTAACAGCTATTGCTACTGATGATTCTGGTGAAGAAATTAGTGCAACAGATTTTGCTGATATGCGGTTATTATTAACGGATGCTCCAACTAATCAAGCTATTCTTGATGGTGCTGATGGTGGAAGTTTTGAAACGTATGTTTTATCAGGTAATGCTCCAGATGGTGACTATTATTTAGTGGCAGATTTTTACGATGCAAATGCAGATATCGTTAGAACGTTGGATATTAACCTAGAGTTTAACCAAGCGGGTGTTATTAATGGAGATGCGCATGCGTTTCCTTCAGCAATAACTAACGACTTTATTTGTGGAGCTAACTTCTTTGTATTAACCAAAGTAACTAAAGCTGGAACTACATATACATTTGAAGATATGGGTATTAACAACATGCTGTCTAGCCATAAAGTTTGGTTAGGTACTGATGCAGGTTTTGATAGCCAAATTGAAACTGGTGTTGATTGTACAGGAGGTTTAACTATTTCTAATGTAATTGCAGGTTGGATGTTAGATTTTTGGGGTGAAGAGGTACAAGTAGCTGGAGATGTATATTATACTATAGATGCTAGTGGTGTTATTACCATTGCAAACCAATTTTTATACACTACTATTTGGAATGGTGGTGTTCAACCAGATTATTATATAGAAGGTACTGGTACTTTAGATGAAGCTAATGGTACTTTAGATATCGCTTACAAATTAATCCAAGATGGTTGGGATGTTAGTGGTGATTATGGAGAAGCTGATGGTTTTTTCCATGCAACTTTAACATTAGATTAAACTAAATAATAGTAATACACTATAAATTAAATTAAAAACCACCCATTAAAATGGGTGGTTTTTTTATGTAAAAAACAACTAAGAAATAAAATGATACTATTTTATATTTAGTTATGTCATAATTGTTACATATAAACTCTATGCTACGCAACCATTTAAATTTTTATCATCTATTTATTAATAATCTTAACATAATTTTTGGTTTTTTTTAACATTAAATTAGGAAATCAACTATTTAAGTAAGATTTTTGATTAATTAATTCAAATAATTATATAATGAGAACAAAATTTAATGGTTTTTTAACGCTACTTCTAGCGTTATTAGTGTAAATAACATTTGCACAGGAAAAAACTGTTACAGGTAATGTTTCCGATGCAAGCGGTCCCTTACCAGGTGTAACAGTTGTAGTAAAAGGTACTAATACAGGTACACAAACCGATTTTGATGGGAATTATTCAATTGTTGCTTCCTCTGGAGATGTATTACAATACAGCTTTATGGGTATGCAATCTATTGAAAAAACAGTAGGTACTTCAAATACAATAAATATTGTTATGAAAGAAGATGCCGAAGCATTAGAAGAAGTTGTTGTAACTGGTGTTGCAGGTGCTACTTCAAGAAAAAAATTATCTATAACTGTTGCTTCAGTAACTGCAGAAGAGTTACAAAAGGTACCGGCAGGTTCTGCGGCAAGTGCTTTGCAAGGTAAAGTTGCAGGTATTTCTGTAACTAACTTAGGTCGCCCAGGTCAAGGTGCTACTATACTTTTACGTGGTGCTGCTAACTTTTATGGATCACAAGCTCCTTTAGTAATAATGGATGGCGTTTTTGTGGAAGGTGGTTTAGCTGATATTAACGTAGATGATATTGCTTCTTTCGAAATTGTAAAAGGTGCATCTGCATCTTCATTATACGGTTCTCGTGCAGGAAATGGTGTAATAGTAATTACTTCAAAGAGAGGTAAATTAGGTAAAACTCAAATTACAGTACGTTCAGAAATTGGTTATTCAGAAATTAATAATTTTATTGATACAAATCAATCTCATGGTTTTGAATTAGCTTCTGACTGGCAAAACTTCCAAGGACAATACACAAAATATGAAGGAGTTACTTATGGCCCTAATTATCAAAGTGTTTATGCAGCTTCTGGAGATAATGCAGTTGTAGGTACAAGAATTCAATCTGCCGACCATTATTCTGATAATCCTTATGGAGTATATAATAATTTCCAAGATTTGTTCTTCCAAACTGGAAGTAATATGACAAATTATGCTTCTATTTCTAATGGTAATGACAAATCAAAAGTATTTATTTCAACAGAAAACACTGAAGTTGATGGTGTTTTAGCTGAAGTAGGCGGATATACAAGAAATAGTATTCGTTTAAATGCTGATTATTATTTTAATGACTGGTTAAAATTTAGTGCTAGTAATAATTTCATAAAAATTAATGACAATAGTCCTGTAGGTGATTCTGATATTTATAGAATTGTTTCTAGATTAGCTCCAGATGCAAACGTATTATTAGACAATCCTGATGGACAACCTTATTATTTCAAACCTGATCCATGGGAAAATGAAATTGATAACCCATTATATGATTTATATGTAAGAGATGCTGTTGCAAAACAACAACGTTTTTTAGGTGGTTATAAATTAAATTTAAAATTTACTGAAAATTTAAACGCAGATTTAGAATACTCATTTGAGAATAATAATTATAGATATACACGTCATAATAAATATGAAACTTATACAACTACAGGAGACCCTATAGGTTTTGGGTACAGTAAAGGTTCTATATACAAACAAAGTTCTTTAGAATTATCTCAAAAATTACAGGCTACACTAAACTACGCTCAACAATTTGGAGAATTAGACGTAAAAGCAAAAATTAGTTATTTAGCAGAAGATAGAGCTTATGAAGAATTTCATGCAGCTGGTAATGATTACCTATATTCAGGCTTACCAACATTAGATAACTTTAACAATACTAATGTAACTGCAGGGTCAAATAAAGAAGATGTAAGAGCACAAAACATGTTTGCAATTGCAGGGTTTGTTTATAAAGATCGCTATATTTTTGATGGTTTATTTAGAAGAGATGGTTCTTCATTATTTGGAGAAAATGACCGTTGGAATAACTATTATAGACTTTCCGCAGCATATAGAATTACTGAAGATATAGAAATTCCTGGTGTACAAGAATTAAAAATTAATGTAGCTACAGGTACTTCTGGACAACGCCCTGGATTCTCTTGGCAATATGAACAAACTGGAATTGCTGGTGGTGTTTTATCAACTAATAGAATTAAAGGTAACCCAGATCTTAAACCTTCTTTAACAACTGAGACAGAAATAGGGTTGAATGCTTCTTTCTTAGATCGTTTTACGTTAGAATTTGCATATTCAAATCAAGTATCTTCAGATCAATTTATGCTTGTGAATCTATTTGCTCCTGCTAATGCTGGAAAAAATAAACAATGGCAAAATGTTGGTAATTTAGAGTCTAATACCTACGAATTTACATTAAATTCTAAAATCATTGATAAAGAAGATATGAAATGGAGAGTTGGAGTTAACTTCACGAAGTCTGATTCTCAGATTACAAAATTAAATGCTCCAGAACAACTTGTTGGTACAGATGGTTTATTCTTACTAAGAGAAGATACTGAATTTGGATCTATGTTTGGTAGAAGTTTTGTAACTGATTTGGAAACAATGGCAAATCAATTACCAGCTGGAACGTCCATTACCGATTATGTTGTTAATAGAGATGGAGTTGTAGTAAGAGCTGATGCTATTGGTACTATTAATGAATCTGCAATCATAAAAGTTGATGAAAATGGTGTTGCTACCTTTGAAAAAATTGGGAACCAAAATGCTGATTTTAGAGTAGGAATAGTATCTAATTTCTCATATAAAGCTTTCGATTTCTACATGCTTTGGGATTGGAAAGGTGGAGGAGACATTTATAATAGAAATGGACAATGGACAACAATTAGTGAACGTAATGGTATGGTAGATCAAGCTGGTAAAGCTGAAAGTGAAAAGAAAACTATAGATTATTATGCATCATTATATGATGTTAACCAAAATCAAGCTTTTTGGGTTGAAGATGGTACTTACGTAAAATTAAAAGAAGCATCTGTTTCTTATACTTTTGACACTGACAAACTATCAAGTATTGCTAACGGATTCTTTGATGAAGTTAAATTTAGCCTTATTGGAAGAAACCTATTAACTTTTACTGATTACCTTGGTTGGGATCCTGAAGTAGCGAATTATGATTCAGCTACACAACAGTACTTTAGTGTAGATTATGGTGTGTACCCAACAAATACATCATACTCATTATCTGTACAATTTAAATTTTAATTAAAAAATATTTAAAAATGAAATACATAACAAAAATATTTTCAATCGTGTCAGTGCTACTTTTTGTAGTTTCTTGTCAGGATTTTAATACAGATTTGGATGTTAAGAATTTAGAAAATCCTAATGACTTCATCCTAACCTCAGATCCTGTTGCACTAGAAGCAACAGCAGGTACTTTATTACAAAATTGGTTTATGTCTGTACATAGTACCAGTGCGCCAGGTGCAGCTTTTGCAACTATGGCTGATAGTTTCTACATGTTCTTGGGGTAACTTTGGTATGAGAGATACTTCAAGCGAACCTAGAGTGGCCTTTAACAATAGTAGTTCTTATAGTTATGCATATATAACTAATTCTTATTTCAATGCATTGTATTCTGTACTTTCAGATTCTAATACATTAGCATTAGCAATTCAAAATGGTACTGAATTTTCAAACAGTAATCAAATTGAAGTTATTGCCAAATTAGGGCAAGCTTTATCTATTGGATATTTAGCACTAGTATTTGATAAAGTTTGGATATCTGATGAAAATGGCGCTGTTGAAGGTGCTGAAGGTGATGGTGCTTCAACTTATGCTGAAGCTATGACATTTGCTCTTACTAAATTAGATGAAGCAATTGCGATTGCTCAAACGAATGGTGTTTCTGTTCCAGAAGCATGGTTACCTAACAATGGAGGAAATAGTAGTCAATTTATTGCTTTTATGAATAGTATGGGTGCTCGTATGCAAGTTAATAATGCACGTAATTTAACTGAAAAAGGTGCTACTGACTGGAATAAAGTGTTAACTTATGCTAATAATGGACTTACTTCCGATTTAGAAATATTTATGGATGATGTTACTTGGTATGATTTAATTCCTAAAACATATTTAGTATTTCCTGGCTGGGCACAAGTTGATATGAGAATTATTAGTATGATGGATCCAAGTATGCCAGACTATTGGACTGATGATATTACAGTAATACCAGAATCTTCATATGGAGCTGGAGTTGATGCAAGATTGGCAACTGATTATGGCTATTTATCTGCACAAAGTTTTAGACCTGATAGAGGTATTTATCACTTTAGTAACTACCGATATAGTAGATACGATAGCTATATAACTAATTGGGTTGAGAATGTAGTTGAATTTTCAGCTGCTGAAAATGATATGTACAAAGCTGAAGCTATGGCAAACTCTGGAAATGTAGCTGGAGCCGCAGCAATTATCAATGCAGGTACTAGAACAACAAGAGGTGGTTTAGCTAATGTAGCTACTGATCTTACTGCTGTTAAGGCTGCAATATTCCATGAAAGAATGGTAGAATTTTCTTTTACAGGAATGGGGCTTGGTTTCTTTGAAATGAGAAAAGAAAACTTATTACAAGCTGGTACATTATTACATTTTCCAGTACCAGGGCAAGCTTTAGAATCTATTCCTGCTGATGGATATACTTTTGGAGGTTCTGAAGGTATAGCTGGTGAAGATTATTCAAATGGAGGTTGGAGATAATTAAAATTAATAATTTAATAATTATAATATGAAAAATATTTTAAACAAATATATTTATTTAAGCTTATTCTTAGCTTTAAGTTTAGTAATCACATCTTGTGATGATGATGACTTAGAAAGTGACGCCTCAAAAGTTGTCCCAATAGTAACAGCTATAAATGGTGAGGTAGTAGCATTCATAGGAGATACATATACTTACACCTTAAAACCATATAGAGGTGGATCAGAGTATATTTGGAGTATAACAGGAGCCGAAATACAACCTGTTGAAGGAAGAAAAGATCAAATTAATGTTCATTTTAATCAATTCAGTGAACCTGTTTCACTTTCAGTGTATGAATTGGCATTTAATGGGAAATCTTCCGATCCAATTAATACTGGAATCACTGTTTTTGGAACACCTTGTGACTGGACTATAGAAATGCAAGATGCATTTGGTGATGGATGGAATGGAGCTTCACTTTCTTTTACCTTTGATGGCTTTGATGGAGGTGAATTTACTTTAGATGATGGAGACGAATTAACACAAAAAGTGCCTGTTCCTGATGGTAGTGTCGTTGAAATTAAATTTAATTCTGGAGATTGGGACGAGGAAGTCACATTCCAAATTTATGATGGAAATGGAACATTGGTTTTAGATGCTGGGCCTACGCCTACTATAGGAACTATCGTGTCAATGACTAACTCATGCAACTAATATAAATGATGTGATTTAAATTATTTAGTGAAAACACCTTTAAATCAATAAATTTTATGCATAAAAAAACCACCTCAATTGAGGTGGTTTTTTTATTCCTACAATATAACTACATTTGCAGCATGGAAAATGAAGTTTCAAAAATATTTGGTATTAGAGCTGTTATAGAAGCAATTAATTCAGGAAAAACTATTAGTAAAATATTTTTACAAAAAGATTTAAAAGGTCATTTGTTTTCAGAATTAAATGTACTTATAAAAAAGAATAATATTGCAACAAGCTATGTCCCTATTGAAAAATTAAACAGACTTTCAAAAAATAGCAATCATCAAGGTGTTGCAGCACAAATATCACCTGTTGAGTTTGCAGATTTAGATACATTAATTACTAATACACTAGAAAAAAAAGAAGCTCCTCTATTTTTATTACTCGACCAAATTTCTGACGTTAGAAATTTTGGTGCAATTATAAGAACTGCAGAATGTACAGGTGTAAACGGTATTGTAATTCAAAAACAAGGAAATGCACCTATAAGTGCAGATACTATTAAAACTTCAGCAGGCGCTGCTTTTAAAGTTCCAATTTGTAAAGTTGATCATTTAAAAGATGCTGTTTTTCAATTTCAAGCTGCAGACATTCAACTTGTTGCAGCTACAGAAAAAACTGAAAATTTAATTTATAATATTGATTTAACAAAACCCACTGCAATAATTATGGGATCAGAAGATAGAGGTATTAATCCTTCAATATTAAAAATTGTAAACCACAAAGCTAAACTTCCTTTATTAGGTGAAATAGCATCGTTAAATGTTTCTGTAGCGTGTGGTGCTTTTTTATATGAAATAACCAGACAAAGAATTGTAAAATAACTTTCTTACAAAGAATAATAATAATTTACTAATTTAATTATATCACCTTCTTTTCTGAAATTTATTTTATGTGCCTTTATAAAAGAACTAACTAGTTTAGAATTCGCATTTAAAACTTCAAGAATACTTTTCTTCCTAAGTTTAACATGAACATATAATCCCTGACTGTTTTTAATATAATAGGTAACCTTTTCCTGAAATTCAAGAGGGAAATTATTTTCGGTTTGACTCCCTTTACTTCTATTAGGATCAAATACTATTTTTTGGTTTTTTTTAATAAAGTAATTGGTATTTTCTAAATTAAACACTATCTCATAAAAACCTCCTTCATCTAGTGAATTAAAGTTGTTACTTTTAAGTTTCACAAAATCATGCTTTAACATTCTTCCTTTTTCTAAAATCGAAAACCCTGTTAATGAGTTATCCGTAATTTCGATAATTTCATCAAAATTTTTCATATTTTTAATTAAAACTCTGTTTTTATAAACATCATATTGCAAATAATTTTGTTTAGAAAAAATACTATCATTCAAAACTAACATACCATCATTCCACTCATTATATATGAAATTATCTCCTTTAATTTTATCACTCCTTTTAATAATGTATTCTCTAACTACTTTACCACGATAATCTAAATTCTGCGCAGTTTGTGAAAATACATTTGAAAAAATAAACATTAATACGATACTTATAATTGGTTTCATAATTACTTTTTTTTAATTTAAAATAAATATACAAAAATTATGCCCAAAACATAAAATGCTAACTTTTAACTCTTTTATGAATTTTCGTTCGTAGTATTAGTTACATCAATTTCAATAAAATTTCCATCTTCATCAAATTGATTTTCAAACTCTTCATTTTTTGTGAATATAAATTTTTCTGGTTGTGGTCCTTGTTTTCTAAAAAGAAAGGCAAAAAGAAAACCTACTACAAAACCCGATAAATGACCTTCCCAAGATATACGTTCTTCCGTTGGAAAAATGTACCAAACCATACTTCCGTATAAGAAAACTACAATAAGCGATAATGCAATTAATCTATAATATTTTCTGATTATTCCACTAAAAAAAATAAAACTAACTAATAAATATATGATTCCACTTGCACCTATATGATAAGATGGACGACCAATTACCCAAGTTAATAACCCGGTTAGAATTAAGCCCATAATAAGTATTTTAGTTGCTATTTTTTGATAGAAATAATACAAACAACCCATCATTACAAATAATGGTACCGAATTATTTATTAAATGGCTTGTATTACTATGAATAAATGGTGAGAAAAGAATACCTCTTAAACCAATAATAGATTTTGGGTAAATCCCATACTTATTAAAATTAAATCCAAATTTAATTTCAACATAATAAATAATCCAAATTAATATAATTGTTATTAGGGGAACAACAATTACATTCGGCCTAAATTTAAAGTTAGTTTCGCTCACTTATTTTAATTATTTAATATACAAATATCAAATATAAGTCCAAATAATTAGTTACTGAAATATTGGCAGAAACAAAGTAACTAACAATTAAATTAACTACTAATATATTTCTTATTTTTACGCTATGAATGAACCTTTAGCTGAACGCATACGACCAAAAACACTTGACGACTATATAAGTCAACAACATTTAGTTGGCAAAGATGGTGCGCTAACGCAACATATAAAGCGAGGCGTAATTCCGTCATTAATTTTTTGGGGACCACCAGGTATTGGTAAAACTACGTTAGCAAATATTATTGCTCAAGAATCACAACGACCATTTTATACATTAAGTGCCATTAATTCGGGAGTGAAAGATATAAGGGAAATTATTGCAAAAGCGAAACAAAGTGGTGGTTTATTTACTAGTAAAAATCCTATTTTATTTATTGATGAAATACACCGCTTTAGTAAATCTCAACAAGATTCATTACTTGGCGCAGTTGAAAAAGGTTGGGTAACGTTAATTGGAGCAACAACTGAAAATCCTAGTTTTGAAGTAATACCTGCTCTCCTGTCTCGTTGTCAAGTTTATATTTTAAACTCATTTAACAAAACCGATTTAGAAGATTTATTAGAACGTGCTTTAAAAACTGATCCTATAATTTCTCATAAAAAAATTACAATTAAAGAAACTGAGGCTTTATTAAGAATTTCAGGTGGAGATGCTCGAAAATTATTAAATATTTTTGAACTAGTAGTAAATTCTGAAGACGAACCAATTACCATAACTAATGATTTGGTACTTCAAAAAATTCAGAAGAATACGGTACTTTACGATAAAACTGGAGAGCAACACTATGATATTGTTTCAGCTTTTATAAAATCTATAAGAGGTAGTGATCCCAATGGTGCTGTTTATTGGTTAGCTAGAATGATTGAAGGTGGTGAAGATGCAAAATTTATTGCTAGAAGGTTACTTATTTTAGCTTCAGAAGATATTGGAAATGCAAATCCTACGGCACTTATTTTAGCCAACAATACATTTCAAGCTGTTAACATCATTGGATTTCCTGAATCTAGAATTATATTAAGCCAATGTGCCATATATTTAGCAAGTTCACCAAAAAGTAACGCTTCTTACGAAGCTATTGGAAAAGCACAAGCTTTGGTTAAAGAAACAGGTGATTTATCTGTACCTCTTCACTTAAGAAATGCACCTACAAAATTAATGAAAGAATTAGATTATGGAAAAGACTATAAATATGCTCATAGCTATGAAAACAACTTTGTAGCACAAGAATTTTTACCAGAAGAATTAACCAATACTAAATTTTACAATCCTGATGATAATCCTAGAGAAAACAACTTAAGGGATTTTCTAAAGAAACAATGGAAAGATAAATACCACTATTAATCTACTCTTTTATATATTTTCACTTCATTTTTAGTATCAATAACTAAATTTCCATCACTATTTAGTTCTACTAATTGAGGCTGTTTATAAGCAATCCACTTAATAATAAACAATGTTCGTTTTGAAGTTTTATAAATAGTGGCAAATTCAAAATTTTCATCACCTCCAACAATAATGTAATTATTTCCTTTTTTTAAAATAGTACTTATTCCCCAATTCTCAAATACAAATTTCCCTTCAATAGATGTAACAACTGTTTTTTTAGGAACCTTTATACTTACAGTTTTTTGGTGTAATTTATTTGTTTTATTTTCCTTGTCTAAAGCTATTTTTTTCTCTATTACTGGCAGTTGTACTAATTTTTTTTCTTTTTTAATCTTAATCTCTTTTACCTCAATTGGTATATTATTTTCAGCTACAATAACTGTTTTTTTAGGTTCTTTATAACTATTATTTTTGGAAATATTTTCATTATATGAATACTCAAATTCCTCAAGTTCTATAAATGTTAATCTTATTGCTTCCTGATATGCTTTTTTATACTCTTTTTGTTTTGAAAAAGCCTGTTTAGTTGAATAGACAATTTTATTATAACAGTCTAATAAATCTATATTCATTCTAGTTTTAAATAAACCAGGACTACTATTTATGTTAACTTTTAAAGCCAAACAGCTATTTTTTGCTAAATCTTCAGGGTAATTATCATCGGTAAATAAAACGCTGTATCCGGCTCTATTAAATAAAAATTTAGTTAAAGAATTTAATTGGTGTTGATCCTCAAATTTTTGGAACTCGTACTGTTTTGGAACTAGAATATATTTGTATGAATTGATATTTTTTTGAGCAAAAAGGATTGAACTAAAAAATAAAAAAACGAAACTTATTGCAATTGATTTGCTCATGATTATATACTTTTTAAAGGTGTTAAACATACTTATTTTTTAACAATCGTAAATGTACTAATTTTTATTTTGAATACTAAAGTTGACCCCTAGCTGAAAGCTTGCACTTTTGGCATTGTACAAATTATTTAAACTCAATAAATTATCAGCTACAAAATAAGAGTTAAATATTCCTAGCTGAATTGCTACTCCTACTCCAATATTTGAATATGAATAAGGATCAGCCGTGTAGGTAAATTTACCTTGTAAATACTTACCTAATTTTCGTTCATAAAACAATGTTGCTGCTAAATATGAGTGTACAGCTCCAACAGTTGAATATAAGTGAAATCCAATTTTATTTAAATATGTTTGAGGATCAATTAAAAATCTACAATCATCATACTTCTGACCAAAAGAATAACTAACTGAACCATTTAATTTTACAGGACGTAATGAAATATAGCTTTTATATAAAGTGTCTAATACAATACTATTGTCAAATTCATCTTTTAAATCGTTCCAATAATCTTGTGGGTTATCTGGGTCAAAATTTAATTGAAACCCTTCGACTTCATAATCCCCACTTACTTTATATGATTCAACATTTTTAGAATAATTTACAAACCCA
This sequence comes from Lutibacter sp., assembly GCF_046055765.1. Classification (GTDB taxonomy): domain Bacteria; phylum Bacteroidota; class Bacteroidia; order Flavobacteriales; family Flavobacteriaceae; genus Lutibacter. The sequence goes on from NZ_JASFZF010000031.1 coordinate 19,697, forward strand.
AGATCAAGTATACTTCCCGTTACAATCCATTGGGATTTTAATTGGTACGTAAATCCCATATCTATCCCAAACCCTAAATTTCCGCCAAAAAGCAATTTACTTTTAATAAAAGATGCATCTATGTTTTCATCACTATCAAGAAACATACTTGATGTTTGCATTAAAAAATTGACATTATTTAAATGCTGATTATAAACATTATTAGTTCCTTGTTCTGTAAAAAATGAACCAGAATTTAACTTAGTATTTGCATTAAAAACACTCGAGTATATTTTAAATCTCCCTCCTACCTGCCATTTTTTATTAATTCTTTTAGATAATCCTACATGAAGAACACCAAACAATTCAACTCTTGATGCTAATTTATTGATAGAATAATGTCTGTTAATATCCGTATTTCCTTCATAAAATAAGTCAACAATGTCACGTGGGATTTTTGCTAAAAAATCAAATTCCTGATAATAGCCAAAACTTAAGTAATTAGTGTCATTTAATCGAAAACCCGCACTTAAAATTTCTAACTGTTGATTTATGGCCATAAATTCAGTAGTGCCATAGTTATTTACAGCATCTCTAATTTTATCGTTGATATCAATTCCATCATCAGCAAAAATATCGTAAACTGAAAATCCTGTAAATCCTGCCTGAGCACTTAATTGCGAAAATAACGGTAAACCTACATGAAACTTATGGCTAACCTCAGCTCCTGGATTTAATAGTAATGTTTGTGGTAAATCTGCAAAATCATATAAAATTTGTTTATTTTGAGAATAACCTATAGTACCTACAAGAAAACTTAGTATTAATAATTTTCTCATATATTTTTGTAATTAAAAAAAAGTTTTACAAAAGATTGTATTTCTAATGTTGAAGTTTCATTAATTGTTAATACACTATCATCTTCACTTGGTAAAAGTATCATTGTAAAACCAAAATATTTGGTATTATAAATTACATGAATATCTTCTTCCGGTATTTCAATAATGGTTGTTAATTCTGAAGTATTTTTAGGAATATTTACTTCGGGGGTAAGCTCGTAAATAGCTTGGCTAGATTCATCATAAAAAATAACACTTAATATAAAATTTCTATCAAATGTATTTTCGGTAACTACTGTAAATTCTATTTTTTCTAAAGATGCTCTGCTATCATCTGATATAGGCGCTTGAATTAAATCTTTAGTGAAAATTATTTCTTCATTAAATTCATTCAAAAAATTTGAAACAGTTAAATTTAAATGGATTAAGGTCGCTAAATATGTTGTATGAATACTTGCATCATCTATCTGATTGAAATCAATATCTTTAATACAACTTTGCATACTAATGAGTATTAATATTGCTAGAATTATTTTTTGGGGATTCATTAAAAATTGATTTAAATACTACACTTATAAATTATAAATATTGCTTTATTTCTAATAACTGGTTAACGCTTTTTATATTTTCACTAACAGGTTGTTTTTTATAATTAAAATAAATAGCATCTATCCCATTATTTATAGCTCCCATAACATCAGCTTCCCAATTATCACCTATCATTATTGATTCTTTTGATGTTGCGTCAGCAATATCTAGTGCATAATTGAAAATTATTGGATTTGGTTTTTTTACACCTGCATCTTCAGAAGTAATTATTTTATCAAAATATTTACTTAACCCAGAATTCTCTAACTTTTTATACTGAACTTCATTAAACCCATTCGTAATAATATGAAGTTTGTACTTTAAATACAAATGCGCTAATATTTCGTGAGCACCTTCAAAAAGTTGATTATTATTTGGTAAAACTTCAATATAATCTATAGATAAATTATCTATTAGCTCATTATCAAACTGATACTTTATTTTAACAAAAGTATCTCTTAATCTTCCAACCCTTAACTCTTCTTTGGTTATTTTTTCATTTCTATAAAGTCTCCAATAATTTTGGTTGATACCTCTATAATAATTTAAAAACTTTTGAAGATTTAGACCTACATTGTGTTTTTTGAAAATAGTTTCAAAAGCAATATCTGAATTTGTTTCAAAATCCCAAAGCGTATGATCTAAATCAAAAAATATGTGGTTGATATGTTTCATTTACATTATATTTGAAACAAAGTAATTAAATTGAAATTAAAATTTAACTATAAATCAATATCTTTTTTCCAAAAAAATATTTTGCTAATGTTTAGAGGAACAATTTTATCTCAAATATTAGGTTTTGTTGGCTCTATTTTTCTTGCAAAAATTTATGGATCAGAAGCTTATGGTGTATTTGGAGTTTTTTTAAGCATTTCAAGTATTTTAATGATTATTAATACATTACAGCTTGAAAATGGAGTAATAACTGCAAAAACTGAAGATGAGAGTAAAAATTTAATGAATTCACTATTTATCATTTCATTTTTTTTAGCTCTTATTATATTCTTAAGCTACAATTTTATAACTTATTTATTAAATTTTAGTGATTCCTATTCTGCAATTGTAAACATCTCAATTGCTGCATCAATTGCACTATCATATAATAAAATTCATGAATCTTTTCTAACTTTTAGAAAAAAATTTAAACCTATTTCAACTAAAAAAATATTAACTGTTGTCTTTAATATTTTATTTCAACTAATATTATTTTTAAAATTTAAATTGATGGGATTAGTATATGGAGCTACTATTTCAAGTATCCTAGTTTGTATATATTACTTTCAAAAAAACTTAAAATATTTAAAACCTATTAAATTTAAGGCGTTAAAAGAAAATGTTTTACAACATAAATCTATTATAAAATTTATACTCCCTTCAACACTTATTAATAGCCTAGCCGTTAATTTAATTCCTATTCTAATTGTAACATTTTTCAGTTTAAAAGATTCGGGTGTTTATACATTAAGCCTTAAAATTGTTGCAACACCATTATTTTTAATTTCATCATCAATATCTCAAGTTTATTACCAAAAATCTGCCAAAATATTTCAATACTCTAAAGAAAAATTGTATGATTTAACAAAAAAAATAGTATTTGCAAATGTTGGATTAATGCTACTTTTTTTGATTGTAATTAATACTATTGGAATTTATTTACTAGAATTTTTACTTCCTAAAAATTGGGAAAACCTACGATTATTCATAGGTATTTTATCATTTTTAATATTAGCTAGATCTTCATTTAATCCAATAAGTAATATTATTATAGTATTGAATAAAAATAAAATTAGTTTACTTTTTAACCTATATTTATTGTGTGTAAATTTATTGGGAATATATATTGGTTTTTTGACCAACAATTTAATTTATACATTAACAATTATTTCTATATTTGGAGGTTTTGGATATTTAGTATTACTACTCTATTTTTTAAAAACATTAAAGTCATTTAAAAGAAGCTATGAAAAAAACATCCTTACTTCATAAAATTGATTTTTTATTGTTTGGTTGGATAATAAATTTAGCCTACCCTCAATATTATAGACCAAAATATGGTTATCAAAAATATTATATTCTATTTTTTCATTTTCTGATACCTCAAAAATTATTCAGATTAAATCCAAAAATAAATTGGCCGGTTCACTTTACTTCAAAGATAGTTGCACCAGAGAATATTAAAAAAGGTGTTTTATGTGACCCTGGAGATAATCCTGGTATATATATTCAAGCTAATAATGGAATTATTTTTGGAAATAATATTGAAATTGGTCCTGGAGCCAAAATTATTTCATCAAATCACGATATCTCAAATTTCAGAAAACACATTTTATCTAAACCAATAAAAATTAGTAATAATGTATGGATTGGAGCAAATGCAGTAATTTTACCTGAAGTTGAAATAGGAGAAAATGTAATTGTAGGAGCCGGCTCTCTTGTAACAAAAAGTATACCTCCAAATTCAATTGCAGTAGGAAATCCTTGTATTGTAATTAAACAAAAGGAGCCTTATTCTGAGGATTTTTCAATCATTAAATTCAATAAAAGAATCTCTAAAGAATTTAAAGGTTTCTCAAAATAATTGAAATGGTTTTTGGTATAAAAAATAGCGTTCTGCCTCAGCCCCAAAACTTTTAAAAAAAGAAGCAATCCCAGGGATTACTGATCCTTCAAAATCAAAAATATATAAAGAATTTTGAAACCTTTCAAACACTTCATTAATTAAAAAGCTAGTTGCCTGCAATTTTTTTCCTTCAAATGAGGTAACTGAAAATAAATAACTTATTCTTTTATTATCTTTCAGAAAAACTGCTCCACCTAACAAAATATTGTCTTTAGAATAAATTCCTAAAACAAAACCTTTATTCTTTTTTTCAATTAAATCAACTATTAATTTTAATTTAGAATAATCTGAATTTGGAATATCAAGATATGAATAATCTAATTTACCTATTGAAGCTAAACTCTTAAAAGTACAACTTTTTATAATTAAGTTATTCTTTTTAGCTTTATTCACACTATACTTTCTATTACTTTTATAACTCTTTTCTATACTATTTATAGATTTATTCAAAGGCAATATATAATTAACTCTTTCAGTTGCTTTCAACAAACTTAAATCGTTATCTGAATTAAACTGAATTGTTACTTTCTTAAATTTTTTAGGTATCTCTTTTATAAAATTAGAAATTAATTGTTGAGAAATTTCTTTTTCTGAAAACACTCCTAATTGCTGTGTCCAAGTTGGTGGATAGATGTATTTAATAAAATATTTACTTCTCCAAGGTAGTGGCATTACGGCTTTATAATCATCCAAAATTAAAACATCCCAATTATCTGCAACAATATCTAAATACCAACTATATGCATAAATTCTAGAATTTGTAGCTAATTCTACACAAGTGTTATATTTAACAACATCTATTTGATACCTTTTTAAATAATGAATCATTAATCATTTATTACGGTTGTTTTATAAATTGTATTCCAACCTTTCCAAATTTCATTTTCGCTAAGTGTTTCATTATGAAATAACGAAATAAAAGTACCATTTACATTTTTAACGCTTTCTTTTAATTTAAGAATTTTTAGCAAACTTTCCTCGTTAGATAGGCTCATATAATGTTTTAAAGTAACATCCATAAAAGCAAATGGAAATATTTTTAAAGGTGTTTGAATTTCAAAATCTAAATCGTAAAAATAAAAAGGCGTGCAGGTACTTGCTCTAAATCCTGCAACTTTTGCATACCCCATTGTATAATCTTGTTCAATATCTAAATCTATTAAATTTTGATAAGTTTCTGGAATACTTAATCGTAAATAATGTTGACGCGAAAATGTAATAGGAGTATTTATAATGCTTTCTAATCTTATTTTCTCTTTTTTTAATTTTTCGACACTTTTAAATGTAAAATATGATGGGTGCAGTCCTATTTTAGCATAATCTGCAACCGATTTAATTAGTGATTTAAATTTATTGTTTGAAGATGAAATATTTTTGTCGAATGTAGTATAATCACCTATTAAAAAGAAAAAAATAGTTTTAACATTATACTCATCCTTTATTTTTAAAAGCTCCTTAAAAGTATTAAACGGGTCTGATTTAAAATTTAAAATTGTTAACATTCTACGCCAAAAATTTACAAATCTAAATTGAAAAATATCCTTCAAAATCCCTCCAAATGTTCTAACAATACCTTTATTTTTATAAGCATAAGCTGCATCAACATCAATAGTTGAAATTATATTAAACGCTCTTGTACTGTAATTATAGTTTGGAAATTTCATTTTTAAAGCTTCCAAAAACTTATAGGCCCAAATATCTATAACTGGTTGTTCAATAAAATTATTTTTAATAGCCAAGCTTTCTTCAGCTGGAAAACGCTCATGTATATCTTGTACATGAGGTAAATATTCTTCATATCTACTAATTAAATAAAACCCTGCAGCAAAAATATCAAAAGGTATACTCGATTTTTCTCCAGCGGCAAAAAAGCAAATTGTATCTTCCCAATTAGCTATATTTATATCAATATCATTAATTCCTTGTTCAAATAATAAATCATGACTTCTAATAAAGAATTCTGACCCTAAAGGAACTTTTGAATAGGTCATTTTTGGACCACTATGAGCAACAAATTCATCAACTTTTGTAGTAAAAATAACAGGTATTTGTAATATTCTAACAAAATAATGTTTAAATATATAGTTTAGGCGTGGAGTAATTTTATGAGTGTAAACTAATAGCATTATTTAATTTAAAAGTTTCTTTTACAAAATATTTTCATCGGCAAAGCTAAAATACGCATTTTCTGTAATAATTAAATGATCTAACACTTTTATATCAAGAGTTTCTCCCGCTAGTTTTAATTTACTAGTGATTGCTTTATCTGCACTACTTGCCTGTAATTTCCCTGAAGGGTGATTATGACATAAAATAACGGCTGTAGCATACAACTCAACTGCTTTTTTAAACACCAACCTTACATCAACTAAAGTTCCCGTTATTCCTCCTTTACTAAGTTGTTCTTTAAATAAAATCTTGTTAGAATTGTTTAAATAAATAACCCAAAACTCTTCATGTTGTAACTCACCTATTATTGGTTGCATTACATTAAATACTGTTTGGCTACTAGTTATTTTGGGCAATTCTAGTGCTTCCTCAAGCCGCTTTCTTCTACCTAATTCTAATGCCGTAATTATTGAAATTGCTTTGGCTTCACCAATACCTTTAAATTTTATTAGATCTGAAACTACTAACTTTCCTAACTTATTCAAATTATTATCTATTGAAGCTAATATTCTTTTTGACAATGCAACGGCACTTTCATTTCTACTCCCTGATCCTATTAAAATTGCAATTAATTCTGCATCTGACAATGCTATTTTTCCTTTAAGTAACATCTTTTCTCTTGGTCTATCATCTTCAGCCCAATATTTTATTGAAGTTACTTTATTTTCATAACTCATATCCAATTTTTTTATCAAAGATAAGTGTAATATATTTGCTCTAAATATTTCAGTATATGAAAATTATTATTGTTGGAGCTGGAGACGTAGGTTTCCACTTGTCAAAACTACTTTCTTTTGAATCTCAAGATATTTACCTTATTGATATGGACGCCGAAAAGCTTGAATATGCAAGTAGTCATATTGATGTTATTACAATAAAAGGTGATGCCACTTCAGTCAAACTTTTAAAAGAAGTTAACATAGACAAGGCTGATATTTTTTTAGCAGTTACTGAATCTCAAAACACTAATTTCACATTAGCTGTAATAGCAAAAAAATTAGGAGCTAAAAAAACAATTGCTCGTATTTCAAATCATGAATTTTCTCAAAATACCGATATTGATTTTGCCGAATTGGGAATTGACAATATGATTTCTCCTGGTGAATTAGCTGCAGAAGAAATTAAAATGTTATTACATCAATCTGCTTTTAATGATACTATTGAGTTTGAAAATGGCATATTAAATATTTTAGGAAGCACATTAGAATACAATTCCCCATTAATAAATTTAACAGTACAGGAGGCTCGTGAACGTTTTTCAGATGTAGAATTTATTACCATTGCTATTAAATCTAAAAAAAGTGGTAAAACAGTAATTCCTAGAGGAAATACCGTTTATCAAGCAAATGATCAAATTTATTTTTCCACTCCAAAAGAGAGCATTAAAAAACTCTATAAGTTAATGGGTAAAACTCAATTTGGACTGAAGGATGTTATGATTTTAGGAGCAAGTAAAATTGGTGTTAAAGCGGCTAGAAATTTATGTGAAGGTAATTTTAATCTAAAATTAATTGAAATAAACAAAGAGCGGGCTAAAGATGTTGCTGAAAAATTACCAAATGCTCTTGTTATAAAAGGAGATGGTAGAGATGTAGAGTTATTAGAAGAAGAAAATATTGCCGAAATGGATGCTTTTATAGCTGTTACTGGAAATTCTGAAACAAATATTATGTCTTGTCTAGTAGCAAAATCCAAAGGAGTTAAAAAAACAATTGCCTTAGTTGAAAATATGGATTATATCAATATTTCTCAAACTATTGGAATTGATACATTAATTAATAAAAAACTATTAGCAGCAAGTGCCATTTTTAAACACGTTCGAAAAGGTGAAGTATTAAAATTAGCCAACTTACACAATGTTGATGCCGAAGTTTTAGAGTTTAGAGTTAAAGAAAACTCTCCAGTAACAAAAAAATTAGTAAAAGATATAAAATTAACTAAAGACGGTGTATTTGCTGGTGTAATTAGAAACGGAAAAGCAATGATGACTTTTGGAGATTTTCAAATACTCGCAGGTGATAAAGCTGTTGTTTTCTGCCTTCCTGAAGCTATTGCTAAAGTTGAAAAATTATTTAACTAACACATGAAGCATCTTAATTTAAAAATTATTCTAAGCTTTTTAGGTTTAACTTCTATGCTCAATGGCTTATTTATGTTAGCTGCTGTTCCATTTAGTATTTATTATAATGAAACTGAAAGATGGGGTATTTTAAATGCTGGTTTAACTACAATAATTATCGGTTTTTTATTATGGTTTTTAAATAGAAATGCAAAAAAAAACTTACAGAAAAAAGAAGGTTACTTAATTGTTACTTTGGGATGGTTAATGTTAACTTTTACAGGTACACTCCCTTATGTTTTTACAGGAGCAATACCAAGTTATACTAATGCTTTTTTTGAAACTATATCAGGGTATTCAACCACAGGTTCATCTATTTTAACAGATATCGAATCGATGTCAAAAGGAATTTTATTTTGGCGAAGTGCAACACATTGGATTGGTGGTATGGGAATTATTGTGTTAACTGTAGCTATTTTACCTCTTTTAGGTATTGGAGGAATGCAATTGTTTATGGCTGAAGCTCCAGGCCCATCTGCCGATAAAATGCATCCTAGAATTACTGAAACTGCTAAAAGACTTTGGCTTATCTATTTTATATTAACAATTACTGAATTCTTCCTTCTTAAAATTGCCGGTATGACCTGGTTTGATGCCATTAATCATGCAATGGCCACCATGAGTACTGGTGGATTTTCAACAAAAAATGCAAGTGTAGCCTATTGGAATGGAGCTCCCATTATTCAATATATAATTACACTCTTTATGTTTATTGCTGGGGCAAACTTTGTTTTGACCTATTTTGCTTTAAAAGGCAAAATTCGAAAAGTTTTTAATAGTGAAGAGTTCAAGTATTACTTTTTTGGTGTTATTGGCTTAACCCTTTTAATTAGCTTTTTAGTTGTGAATTATCAAGATCCTAATTTAGTAACTACTATAAACCACCCTAAGCCCTGGGGAGAAACTGAAAGTGCTTTTAGGCATGCAGCTTTTCAGGTAACTTCAATATTAACCACCACTGGATTTGTAAGTGCTGATTTTACAATGTGGAACTCGTTTGCAACTATGCTTATGTTTTCTCTATTTTTTATTGGTGGTTCAGCAGGTTCAACAAGTGGTGGAATTAAAATTGTACGTCATATTATTATGATAAAAAATAGCTTTTTTGAATTTAAAAAATTATTACATCCAAATGCCATTATTCCTGTTCGTTACGATGGAATTGGTGTTCCAAAAAATATTATTTATAATATTTTAGCATTTTTTATATTGTATATGCTAATTTTTATTGTTAGCTCAATAATACTAACTTTTTTCGGATTAGATTTTGAATCGGCTTTTGGTGCTGCTGCTTCATCACTTGGTAATATTGGTCCCGCTTTAGGTTCTGTAAGTCCCGTAGATAATTACGCTCATTTATCTATTAGTGCAAAATGGTTTTGCTCTTTCTTAATGTTAATTGGCCGATTAGAATTATTTACGGTATTAATTTTATTAACTCCATTTTTTTGGAAGAAGAATTAAAGCCCTAAAACACGTTTTCCTTCTTCACTTACCATTGAAGTATTCCAAACTGGGTGAAAAACAACATCAATACTAACTGTAAAATCTGAATGTTTTTGTTTAATTGTTTCCATTATATTTGTTTTAATGGTATCACCTAATGGGCAAGCTGGTGTTGAAAATGTCATTACAATGTTAATTTTTTTATCTCCATCATAATACAGTTCATAAATTAGCCCTAAATCAACAATATTAATTTCAATTTCTGGATCCATTACCTTTTTAAGTAATTCTAACATTTCAAACTCAAATTGAGTTATTTCTGATTTATTCATTTTCAATATTTTTAACTTTATGAAAAATTATTTTTAAAACATTTATATTATAAAGAATCGATACTACCAACAATGCATAACTTCCAACTTTTACTATAATAGTATTATTTAACAACAATCCTATTGGTATTAATAGTATAAATAATAAATAAATATAAAATTGAATAGTAGCAACCTTTTCTGAATATAGTTCTCTAGGTAGTGGGGTTTTTGTTTTCCCTACTAAATTTTTATATTTCTCTAACCAAATAATAAATGGTAGTGTTTTATATGTTTGACCTAGAATTAAGGTTGTTATAAATCCAAAAATTATAGAGAAACCATAAAGTGTTGTTATTCTAGACAACAATTCAAAATTAAAATTAAAGCCTATTAACACTATTAAACTAATTACAATAGGCACTACAACACCTCCAATGGCTAGCATTGAATACTGCATTCCTATATCTAATTTTTTACGTATTCTTTTTTTATAGGAATCATAAATAAATGACAAAAAAAATAAAATCCCTACTATTATTAAAATCCAGCTAACTAAAGTAACTATTATTAGTTGTAATAAAAACCAATTAAAAATAAGCCCAATTAATCCACTATTCATCAAGTAATAGGAAATACTAAGTTTCTTGTGATTTAGCTTATGAGAAATTAAAAACATAGGTAATAAAGTTGATCCAACTCCTATAATTAAAAACGAAAACCAACCTATTAAGCCAATTGTGGCATGAATTTTTAAATAATGTAAATGTATTTCAGAAAAAAAATTAAATTTAAAATTTAGAGCCATTAACACACCCAACAATCCTGTAATTAATAACCAAAATACAGCAGTGATAATAAACCTTGATGAATTATTTTTTAATACTGAATTTTTATAAGAAAATAATACGTTAAAAGCGAATAATAGTAACGAGAAAAACATTAGCAATGCCGCATAAACTAACAAGTTTGAAAAGGCTCCTTCCCAAAAAGAATAGGTTAGTAAGAGTACACTTATTACTAAACTCCAAAAAGTAAATTTAGCTAGCTTTTCACTATACAATTTTGTTTCAAAAACAATTGGAATTAATTGATATAGAGCACCAAAAACAATCATTATTGCCCATCCTAAAACAGCCATGTGTGTTATTGCAAGTAACTTACCATTAAAGTAAACGCCAAAAATATTTTCATCTGCTAAAATTATTAAAACTGCTAATACAAATAAGCTAATTGCTCCAAATATAAAATGAGGTACAACTACACTACTATGTGGGGCATTATTTGTTTTTAAATCATTCAAAATATTAATTTTTAAAAATTAATAATTGTAAATGATCTTCTGATTTTTTATTATATAAAACTTCAAAATTTCTAGCTTTTAATTCAGGTAGTAAAAACTGAGGGATTTTTTTATGTTCTACGAACAAAGCATTTCCTTCGGGTAATAACTCCAATTCTTCTAAAATTGTTGTCATAGGTTCTGGCATCTCTAAATGTCTAACATCAATTTGCTTAAATTTCCCAAAAAATTCTTTATATTTTTCATCAAAATCTAAAACTACATCTTCTATATTGGTTTCATCTAAATCTTTAGATTCGAATTCTTTTCTGAAAAAAGAGTGAATTGTTCCATCATTAGATTTATCAGTCCACGTTTTAAAACCTTTACTTTTTAACTTATTAATTAGTGGTATTGGTTCAAAAGAATTAATTATCTCTAAGGTTTGGTTATTGGTTAATTTTTTAACCGCTATCATAATTTCTTTAAATGGATCACTCCCACTTTCAATAATTGGTCTTACATCTAAACTAATTAGGTTCTCTTTATTCATTGAAATGTTATTTAAATTGTTTTTAAAATCGTTTATATAATTTTCTTCTTTAGTAAGTTCAATTTCAAAACCTACTTCAGCAATTTTATTTAATAAAATATTAATTGAGACTCCTCCAACTTTGGCTGCGTCTGCAACAGAAACACGTGGTGCCAAAACCTTACGCAAAATAGGATTTTTAAGCTTTTTAAAATGTTTATTTAATGAGGTTATTGCTTCAATTACATTTTCATTCTCTGTAATAAGTATAGAAATTCGAGTATTTCTATTTACGACCATTTTATCTTTTTTTCAAAGGTATATATTAAATACATTCTATCATAATTTAGAATGATTATAATTAACCTCTTATGACAAAAGTCATAATTCTAAATTAATTTTGATAATTCACTAAGGTTTAAACCTCCATAATTACCCGAACTCATTAATAACAGCACTGAGTTATTATAATTTTGACTATAAATAAACTTTTTAAAATCTTTTGGATTGGTATAAATTATTAAATTATCACATTCAAAAGCATCTTTAATTTGATTTTTAGAAATATTTTCAAGTCTCTTAATTTCTAATGCACTTGGCGAGTAAAAAACAACTGCTATATCTGCCTTATTTAAAGTTCCTTTATACTCTTTTAAAAATGTTGCATTTAAACTGCTATACGTATGCAATTCAAGACAAGCAATAACTGTTCTTTCCTTATATTGATTTTTAACAGCATTTGTAGTTGCAACTACTTTACTTGGTGAGTGTGCAAAATCTTTAAAAACAACAGCAGTTTTATTCTCTGCTATTTTTTCTAATCGTTTGCTAGCACCTTTAAAACTTGCGATAGCTTCAAAAAATTCATCTTCCCCAACTCCCATATGTTGACAAATCCACTTTGCTCCTGCTAAATTTTGTAAATTGTGCTTTCCAAAAATTTCCAATGGCATTTCACCTAAAGAAGTTTCTATAAATGTTACTCCATTTTCTATTCTATATTTTGGTGTTTTATATGGATATTTTTTTATTGGATTTTCAGCTTGTTCTACTACATTTTTCACCTCGCCATCTTCTTCGTTATATACCATTATTCCTCCATTAGTGAGTGAATTAGTGAATATTGAAAACTGTTCTACATAATTTTCAAACGTAGGAAAAACATTGATGTGGTCCCAGGCAATACCACTTATTAAAGCAATATTAGGTTTGTACAAATGAAACTTCGGACGCCTATCTATCGGACTTGACAAATATTCGTCACCTTCTAAAACTATAAATTCATTTTCAGAAGTTAAATGTACCATCGTATCAAATCCTTCTAATTGAGCTCCAACCATATAATCTACACTAATATTGTGATAATCAAGCACATGTAAAATCATTGATGTTATAGTTGTTTTACCATGTGAACCACCAATAACTACACGTGTTTTATTTTTAGATTGTTCGTATAAGAACTCTGGATATGAATAAATTTTTACACCCAGCTTTTTAGCTTTTAACAACTCTGGATTATCAGGTTTTGCATGCATTCCAAGAATTATAGCATCTAAATTTGAAGTAATTTTTTCTTCAAACCAACCAAATTCCTTTGGTAATAATCCTTTTGCTTCCAATCTCGATTTTGAGGGTTCAAAAATAGCATCATCACTACCCGTTACTTGGTATCCTTTTTGTAGTAGAGCAATAGCAAGGTTGTGCATAGCACTTCCTCCAATAGCAATAAAATGTATATTCATTCTGAAAAATTTGTTGCGTAAATGTACAAAATAGCTTTCAAAAATTTAATAAATTTAGAATCACTAATTAATATTTTATCTTTAATTTATTTAAAAGGAACTTTACTCAAAAAAATGTATTTAAAATACTTTATAAAGTTACTTTTACTTATAAATGAAATAATTATGAAAAAAATTGCCTTAACTATAATGTCTATTGTATTATTTAGTTACATTTTAAATGCACAAAGCTTTAACAATTATAACAAATTGTGGAAAGAAGTTCAACAATTTGAAATTAAATCTTTACCTAAATCAGCTTTAAAAGTAGTTGAAATCATTTATAAAAAAGCGGAAAAAGAAAAGAATTCGCCTCAACTAATAAAAGTACTTATTTACAAATCTAAGTTTGCCTTAACGTTAGAAGAAAATACTCAACTTAAAATAATTAAACAGCTGGAACGTGAAATTGAAACAGCAAAAACACCCACAAAAAATATATTGGAAAATATTTTAGCTAATTTGTACTGGCAATATTTTCAACAAAACAGATGGAAATTTTACAACCGTACTAAAACTTCTAAAAAAGTTGATACAACCGATTTTAGAACTTGGGATTTAGAAACCATTTTCGCAGAAATTCATACTCATTTTCAAAACTCTTTACAAAACGGAATTATTCTTCAAATAACAAAACTTGAAACGTATAATGATATTTTACACTTACAAAAAGATTCTAAAAAATACAGACCTACATTATTTGATTTTATAGCAAATAATGCGTTAAATTTTTATAAAACAAGTGAAAATTCTATTACAAAACCATCTGAAAAATTTGAAATATCGAAAATACATTTTAATAGTAATAACAATAATTTAATTGAAAAACCAAAACACTTTTCATTACAATACCAGGCGCTTGAAATATATAATAGTTTAATCACTTTTCATTCTAAAAGTAATAATTTAAACGCTTATGTAAATGCTGAATTAGAACGATTAACATTTTTAAAACAACATGCTCATTTTGATGATATTGATAAATTCTATTTAGAGAAATTAAAAGCACTTAAAACAGGAAGTAAAAAGCACGAATCATTAACATTAATAGATTTTAAAATAGCAACTATTTATAGAAATGAAGGACTAAAATATCAACAAAATTTAAACACAGCATATCAATTCAAAAACGCTGAAGCATTAGAAATTTGTAATAATGCTATTGAGAACTTTCCAGAAAGTTTAGGTGCTAAAAAATGTAAAAACCTAAAAACAAGTATTTTACAGCCAAGAATAACAATTACTACAGAAAAAAACATACCTACCAATTTACATAGCAAATTTTTAGTATCATATAAAAATTTAAGCAACTTAAATACTGCTATTTACAGTATTACAAATAAAGAAATTAGAGCTTTCAATAAAATTAATAATGATTCTATTAAAATTGCTTTCATCAATAAGCTAAAACAAAATAAAATTTTAATAAACACATTAAAAAACGAAAAAGATTATCAACAACATTCAACTGAAATTATTATTCCGCCACTACAAAATGGCAACTATTTAATGGTAAGTACACCTGAAAATAAGGTGAAACAAAATGCAATTTTTGCGACTGCTACAATTCAAGCAACCAATATTTCATTAGTTCAAAAAAGTGATAACGAGCGAAACAGGTTTCAAGTAATAAACCGAAATACAGGAAAACCTTATACTCATGCTAAAATATTTTTAAAAAATTACAACACAGGAAGATACAACAAAGCAATTTCACAAAATTTTACAACCAATGCCTATGGTGAATTTAGTTTTAAAACAAAAAATTATCATAGAAACGTTGTTATTTTAGTAAAAACAAAAAACGAAAGTGCTTCATTTGGAGATTATTATTTAAATGAAAACAGAAAACAAAAAACAGAAAAAAATGAAGATGAAGAGATCACTATAAAACCTTTCATTTTTACTGATAGAAGTATTTACCGTCCAGGACAAACTGTATATTTTAAAGCAATATTCCTTAAAAAACAAGGTGATAAAACAACCGTTTTAACTAATGAATATGTTGAGTTTATATTGGAGAATCCAAACGGAGAAGAAGTAAAACAATTAGATTTAAAACTAAATGAATTTGGTTCAACTTCAGGAACTTTTATTTTACCAAACAATGGTTTAAATGGTGAATACACTATTAATATTGATGGTAGTTATGAATATGACAGCAAATTATTTGATGATAAAAATTCTTATTTTGAAAATGATGAGTACAGTTTTTCAGTAGAAGAATACAAGCGTCCAAAATTTGAAACCAAATTTAAACCCGTTACCAATACTTTTAAAGTAAACGATTCAGTAACTGTAAAAGGAAATGCCATTGCTTTTGCTGGAAGCAATATTTCTAATGCAAAAGTAACCTATAGAGTTCATAGAAAAGTTCAATATCCTAGTTGGTTTTATTGGTACCGACCTTCGTTTAATTCTTCCGAAGCTATGGAAATTACACACGGCGAAACAAAAACCGATAGTATGGGTGATTTTGAAATTACGTTTAAAGCCATTCCAGACAAAAGCATTAATAAAGACGATAAACCTATTTTTACCTACGAAATTGAAGCAGATGTAACAGATATTAATGGTGAAACTAGAAGCTCAACAACACAAGTTAAAGTTGGTTACCATACGTTAACCATCGATGTATCTATTAACAAGCAAATTGATATTTCAGAAAAAAATCATACAATAAATTTAAAATCTACCAATTTAAACGGTGAGTTTACAGCCACTACAGGTGTTTTAAAAATATACAAATTACAAGCTCCTAAAAATGTACTTCGCCAACGGTCTTGGAATGTTCCTAATTATCAAGTAATCTCAAAAGAAACCTATCAGCAACTTTTCCCTCACGAGCCTTATACCGATGATGAAAACAATATTAATAATTGGAAAAAGGGAAACAAAGTTTTTGAAATAGAATTTAATACAGAAAACAGTAAAGAAATCACTTTAAAAAAGATTAAAAATTGGAATATTGGCAACTATATTATTGAAGTTGAAGCGAAAGACACATACAATCAGTTAGTTGAAGGGAAACAACGATTTAGCGTTTTCAACTCTAAAAAACCTCAAATAGCAGACAAGCAATTGTTTAAAATTTCAGCTACCAAAAATAACTACAAACCTAACGAAACAGCAACTTTAAAAGTTGGTTCTGCATCCAATAATTTAATAGTAACTATTGCCATTGAAAAAAATCACAAAATTGTAAGTCAGCAAATAGTGAAGTTAAATGATGAAGTTAAATTCATAAAAATCCCTGTAACTAAAAATGATTTAGGTGGGTTTGCAGTTAAATATAGTTTTGCAAATTACAATGAATTTAAAAGCGGAACAATTCAAATTCCAGTACCTCGTTCAATTCATAGTTTACAAATTGAAACCGAAACTTTTAGAGATAAATTACAACCTGGCCAAGAAGAAACTTGGAGCTTTAAGATAAAAGGTGAAAATACGGATAAAGTAACTGCTGAAATTTTAGCAAGTATGTACGACGCTTCATTAGATGAATTTAAACCACATAATTGGAGTTTTAACCCTATTCAACATGCATCCTATTATTCATACAATAACTGGAATAGCTCAAACAGTTATGGTAATACCAATTTCAGAGTATATAATTTACCTAGAAGTTATTATCAAAATAGCACTCAACAATTTGACAAATTAAACTGGTTTGGATTTAGCTTAAATCAAAATAGATACCAACAAAATTTATATATGTCAAGAGCCATAAGCAATGTTGAACGGGAAGAAACTCAAAGAATTTCTTATGACAAAACTGTTTCGGGAGTTGTTACAGATGCTTCTGGGCCATTACCTGGTGTAAGTATAATTATAAGCGGAACATCTTTTGGAACTCAAACAGATTTTGACGGAGCATATTCTATTAAAGTTAAAAAAGGTGATGAATTGCAGTTTAGTTATATTGGTTTTAGAACTTCAGGAAAAATAGTTGGAAATTCTTTAACGATAGACATTGAGCTTAAAGAAGATTCAAATGCATTAGAGGAAGTTGTGGTAACTGGTTATGGAACTGTAAGAAAAAAAGAATTAACTGGAGTTGTTTCTTCAGTTCTTGAGGGTAGAGTTGCCGGTATTTCTATTGCTGAAACCAACGGAGTTCCTGGAGCTGATAAAAATATAATGATTAGGGGGGCCAATTCAATAAACAAGAAAAATGCTTTATATATTGTTGATGGTGTACCCGTTGATAAATTTGAATTAGACCAAAACAATATATTAAATATCTCAATTTTAAAAGGTACTGCTGCAACTTCACTTTACGGTAACAGAGCAGCAAATGGTGTCATATTAATTACTACCAAAAGTGGACAAGAAAAATTAAGGAGAGACTTTTCTAAAGTTAAAACTCGTAAAAACTTTAAAGAAACTGCTTTTTTCTTTCCTCATTTAAAAACCGATAAACACGGAAATGTTAGTTTTAGTTTTACAATTCCAGAAGCACTAACACGTTGGAAATTGCAATTAGTAGCTCATACAAAAGAGTTGGCTACAGCTACCAAAACATTAACAACAGTCACTCAAAAAGAGTTAATGGTGTTACCAAATCCTCCACGTTTTTTACGTGAAGGCGATGTTTTACAGTTTTCAAGCAAAATTTCAAACCTAACAAACAAAGCATTAAACGGAATTGCTCAATTAATTTTAACGGATGCCATTTCAGGCAAGGACATTACTAAAACGGTTATTGAGCGGAGTCGAAATGACTTACAGAATTTTACTATAGATGCCAAAGGAAATACCAATGTAAATTGGACATTAACTATTCCTGATGACGTACAAGCTGTTCAGTATAAAATTGTAGCAAAAGCAGGTGAATTTTCTGATGGAGAACAAAATGTATTGCCAGTTTTATCTAACAGAATGTTGGTTACTGAAACGTTGCCAATGTGGGTACGTAGTAATCAGACAAAAACATTCTCATTAGATAAATTGAAGAATCAAACTTCGACTACGCTCAGTCACCATAAACTTACATTAGAAATTACATCGAATCCAGCTTGGTATGCAATTCAAAGTTTACCTTATTTAATGGAATATCCGTATGAATGTGCCGAGCAAACGTTTTCTCGTTATTATGCAAATACGTTGGCAAGTTTTATTGCAAATTCAAATCCACGCATTCAAGAAGTATTCAATTTATGGAAAACAAGTGATGCGTTGGTTTCTAATTTAGAAAAAAATGAAGAACTGAAATCTATTATTATTCAAGAAACTCCTTGGTTGCGTGATGCTCAAAATGAAACAGAGCAAAAAAAGAGAATTGGTTTATTATTCGACTTAAATAAAATGAAAAATGAGCAAGAAATAGCTTTGAATAAACTAAAAGAATTGCAATTTAGTAATGGTGGTTTCCCTTGGTTTAAAGGTAGTAAATATCCTAACCGCTACATTACGCAACACATTGCTGCAAGTTACGGACACTTAAAACAATTAAATGTTGTTGAGAGTAAAGAAACTGAAAAAATGATAGTAAAAACCGTTCAGTTTTTAGATGATGAAATTTTAGAAGATTATAATAAGGTTTTAAAACAAGCTAAAAAAATTAGAGAAAGAGCCAAAACAAAGTCAAAAAGCATAAAAGCTGAAACAGCTTATTTAGAGAAGAATCATTTAGGGCATACACAATTGCATTATTTATATATGCGTAGTTTTTATAAGGAAGTTGAAATTCCTTCAAAAGTTAAAAAAGCTATTGATTATTATACAAAACAATCAGTAACGTATTGGACAGGTTTCAACTTGTATTCAAAAGGTTTAATTGCTTTAATTCAACATAGAAATGAGAATTCAAAAATCACTTCTGAAATATTAAAGTCATTAAAAGAAAATAGCATTTCTAGTGAAGAATTAGGAATGTATTGGAAAGAAAATACAGCAAGTTGGTACTGGTATCAATCACCTATTGAAACTCAAGCTTTACTAATTGAAGTTTTTTCGGAAATAGAAAATAATATTGCAATTGTTGACGAGTTAAAAGTTTGGTTATTGAAAAATAAACAAACTTCTCAATGGAAAACTACCAAAGCAACCACAGAAGCTGTGTACGCTTTATTATTACAAGGAAGCGATTGGTTATCTATTAATGAAAGTGTAGAGGTTACTGTTGGAACACAAAAAATAGAGCCTTCAAAACTTTCAACCATAAAAATTGAAGCCGGAACTGGTTATTTTAAAACTTCGTGGAATGGTAATGAAATTACTCCAGAAATGGGAAAAGTTACCATTTCTAAAAAAGACAAAGGAATTGCTTGGGGTAGTTTGTATTGGCAATATTTTGAAGATTTAGATAAAATTACATCGGCTGAAACTCCGTTAAAATTATCTAAAAAACTTTTCTTAAAACAAAATACGGATACCGGAAAAGAGTTAACAGAAATTACAGAAACTTCAAACTTAAAAATTGGAGATTTAATTACCATTCGTGTTGAATTAAAAGTGGATAGACCTATGGAGTTTATACATATGAAAGATATGCGTGCCAGTGGTTTAGAACCAATTAATGTTTTATCAAGTTACAAATGGCAAGATGGTTTAGGTTATTACGAAAGTACCAAAGACGCTTCTACCAACTTTTTTATAGAACGTTTACCAAAAGGTGTGTATGTTTTTGAATACGATTTACGTGTAAACAATGCTGGAAATTTTAGCAATGGAATTACAACTATACAAAGTATGTATGCTCCTGAATTTAGTAGTCATAGTAAAGGTGTTAGAATAACTATTTTGAATTAATTTTTGAATATGAAGTCTAAGAGACTGTTTTAACAATTCAACTCAAAAAACTACCTTTGTATAAAAATAGATAAAATGAATTTAAACCTAATTCCAAACATAAAACATGCAAATAGTAATAACTTCTTTTTATTAGCAGGTCCTTGTGCTATTGAAGGTGAAGAAATGGCATTAAAAATTGCTGAACATATTTTAAAAGTAACTGATAAATTAGAAATTCCATTTATTTTTAAAGGAAGTTTTAAAAAAGCGAATAGGAGTAGAATTGATAGTTTTACCGGAATTGGTGATGAAAAAGCATTGAAAATATTACGAAAAGTTTCAGAAACTTTTAATATACCAACAGTCACTGACATTCACGATGTTACCGATGCTGTAAAAGCTGCTGAATACGTTGATGTACTTCAAATTCCAGCATTTTTGGTTCGTCAAACAGACTTGGTTGTAGCTGCAGCAAAAACGGGGAAAGTTATTAATTTAAAAAAAGGACAGTTTATGAGTCCTTCTGCAATGAAACACGCAGTACAAAAAGTAAAAGATAGCGGTAATAACAAAACTTGGATTACAGATAGAGGAACTATGTTTGGGTACCAAGATATGATTGTAGATTTTAGAGGAATTCCTGAAATGAAACAATTTGCACCTGTAATTTTAGATGTTACGCATTCACTTCAACAACCAAATCAAAATAGTGGTGTTACTGGTGGAAGACCTGATATGATTGAAACTATTGCAAGAGCTGGAGTTGTAAATAATATTGATGGTTTGTTTTTAGAAACTCATTTTGATCCTGCAAATGCAAAAAGTGATGGTGCTAATATGTTAAATTTAAAACATTTAGAAAGCTTACTAAGTAACTTAGTAGCAATTAGAAAAACAATTAATAGTTTCTCAAATTAAATTCCCCAAGATCTTCTGCTATTATCTAAAAAAATGGTAGCATCTTTTAGTAATTGAACAAACAATAATTCATCAAAATCTTCTAAAGATTTAACTTGAAGTGAGCGCACTTGTTTACGATTGTTGTTATCTTTTAATTGGTCATACTTTTCTTCCAGCAAAATACCTTGAACAAAAGCAACATCAACAAAATTTGTTCCTTTTAAAATATTTAAATACAACATCGGTTTTTTATTATGTGTATAATAAGGAACTTTGTATTTGTAATGCTCTTCTATAGTTGGTATTGTTTTAAAAATTACACTACGAACATATAACATTATAGATTGATAAGGCTCTTTTTGATTTAGAATATGTTGATTAGAAAGATTCATAAAAAAACATCAACAAGATATAAATTTTGTTGATGTTTTTTCAATTTAACCAAAAATAAAATTATCCACACTTAGAATGACCACAGTTTTTACATTTTAAGCAACCTTCTTCATAAATAAGTCCTTCAGGATCCCCACAATCTGGACATTTTTTATCAGCTGCTTGTGTACCATCCTCAACAAATTGTTTTAATGTACGAGCTATACCATTTTTCCATGTATTAATATTGTCATCAAACATGTTTAAATTACTAATTAAATCTACAACATACTGTATTGGCATTCCGTGTCGTAAAACGCCTGATATTAATTTAGCATAATTCCAATATTCTTTATCAAAAGTTCTAGATAAACCTTCTAAAGTAACTTTATAACCTTGTTTATCTAAAAACTGAAAATCGTAACGAGAGTTACCTTCATCATCTCTATTTTTTATAACCCAACCTTGTTCTAACCAAACTGGCAAAATAAAAGCATCTTCAATTTTACCAGTAAACACTTCATAAGGCCTATTGTTGATTAAACCAACAACTGCAACCCATTTGTCATAATCATTTTGAAAACGAACTACTTTTGCTTCAATTTTTTTAGGTCGTTTAGGGAAAATAGTTTCTGCATAACAACCTTCTCCTCTAGTTTCTTTTTTATCATCATTAGATACTAAAATTCCACTTCTTGAACCATCTCTGTATACTGTAATTCCTTTCAGCCCTTTTTTCCAAGATTCAATATAAATATCACCTACCAATTCAACAGGTACATCTGCAGCTAAATTTATTGTTGAACTAATTGAATGTGTGGTGTATTTTTGAACCAAAGCTTGCATTTCTACACGCTTTACCCAATCTATTTCTGGTGCTGTGGCTCCTGCATAAGGGCTCTCACTAATATCTGTTTTCCCTGTAACTTCCATCCATTTTTTTAACTTTCCATGGTACACATCAAACTCTTCATAAGCATCACCTAATTCATCTACATACGCAATTTTAGCATTTGGATCATCTTGATTTACTTTCCGCCTTCTTTTATAAGATAATAAGAATACAGGTTCTATTCCAGATGATGTTTGTGCTAGCATACTTAAACTTCCTGTTGGTGCTACCGTACTAACTGAAATATTTCTACGTCCATATTTCATCATTCGCTTATAAATTGAAGGGAATTCCTTTTCGATCATTTGAACAAACTCAGAATATTTTTCAATTTTAGGGTTGAAAATTTCAAATTTTCCACGAGTTATAGCCATATCAATACTACTATCAAACTCGCCTTTAAATTTAGTTTTCATTATTTTATCAACAACTGCTATGGCTTCATCTGTATCAAACTTTTTACCCATTGCTGCCATAGCATCAGCTAAAGCAGTGAATCCTAAACCTGTTCTTCTACCTTTTTTCCCTGTTTGATATAATAATTTCCAGGTATCTATTTCAACTTGTTTAATACTTGTTGGCTCTTTATCGTGCATTATTTTGTTGAAAATTTTATCAACTGCTTCTAATTCTAAATCAACTAAATCATCCATTAATCGTTGCGATTCATATACTACTTCATACAACTTTTTATAATCGAATGCTGCTTGTTCTGTAAAAGGGTTTTTAACAAAGCTATACAAATTAATTGCTATTAAACGACAACTATCACCTCCTTGCATAGCAATTTCAGAACACGGATTTGTAGAGCTGTTTTTAAAGCCTGGATAAATTGAAGAAGTTGAATAATAATGTTGGCGATCCCAAAATATTAGGCCTGGTTCAGCAGTATTGTGAGCACAATTTATTATAGTATCCCACAATGTTTTTGCTCTTATAGTTTTGGTATATGTTGGTGTTTTACTATCTATAGGCCAGCGTAATGTAAAATCATCATCGTTTACAACTGCTATCATAAACTCATCAGATAAACGTAATGAAATGTTAGCACCTGTTATTTTTGTTAAATCTTGCTTAATAGTTACAAAATCCTCAATATCTGGATGAGCAATATCCATAGTTAACATTAAAGCTCCTCTTCTTCCATTTTGTGCTACTTCTCTTGTAGTATTTGAAAAACGCTCCATAAAAGATACTGCACCAGTTGTACTTCCTGCAGAATTAGAAACCATAGCTCCATTTGGTCGTAAATTTGATAAATCTACACCTACTCCACAACGACGCTTAAATAATTGTGCTAATTGCTGATCTGTATGAAAAATACCTCCATAAGAATCTAAAACTGGAGGAACAACTACACAATTAGATAAAGATGCAATTACACTTTTATTACCTAAAGAAGACATAACACTTCCTTGTGGAATTGTATATTTAAAGTCTTTAAATAATTCAAAAATAGCCTCTTCTGATAAAAAATTTCTCTTTTTCCCATATACAGATAGCCCTTCAACACTTTTTTCTTTTCCAAAATATTTTTTTTCAATCCTAGCAAATTCAATTGCCATCCTCTGATGCATATCATTAGGTGTTAATTCAAAAAATTCACCATCTTTATTCTTCATTGCATACTTGTTAATCCAAGTAGTTGCTGCAAGTTCATCACCATCAAAGTACTCTAATGCACTCTTTAACACTTCTTTATGCGTGTATTTTTTAGAAAAAACTAATTGTTCGGCCATTTTTAAGTAATTTTTTTTATATTTTTTTTGAGTTATTAAAACTATTAAATAATTAAAACTAATTCATCTTTTAACTAAATTAGTTAATAACATTGATTGTTGAAAAGTTCATTTTTTTGCTTTCTTTTTTTTTGTAGATTTAAGCTTTAACTAATTTAAATTAATTTGAAACCCAAAATTCATAATCTATCTTTAAATGGAGTTACTGGAATTTTGTTTGGTATAATTTCAACTATATTGATTGTGTTAATCAATATTTTAATAAATCAATTTACTTCCTCAAATGGAATCACATCGGTTTTACCAATTTCTTTTTTAGAAATTACACTATTAATTTGTGGAATCTTTTTTGTATTTATTTCTTATTTAGTTATTGTTTTTGTGAATAAGCGAAGAAGAAAAAAAAGTAATTTTAAAGGTTGGGAATTGAATGCAAAGAAAATTAGACTTATCTTTTTTATCCAATTCATTGTAGTTATTTGTATTTCCTACTTATGTATACAAATAGGAATGCTAAAATTAATTGTTCCTATATTACTTTTAATTTATGGCATTAGCTGTATTTTAGTAAACCCTTTTACAAATGGGTATTCAACCATACTAGGGTTATTTTTTGCACTACAAAGTTTATTAGCCATGTTTTTTTCTGAAATACAATTTTTATTACTTGCCATAGCTTTTGGAGGTTTTCATATTATTTATGGAATAGTTAGCTCTAAAAAACAGTTTTAAAAAGTTAGGTAATAACCCTTACATTTTTAGTTTTCTTACTAAATCTTCTAATCCGTTTAACTGTATTTCATATACTAAATGTAATTGCTCCCCAAACTTCCCAGAAGGAAACCCTTTATTTTTATACCACACAATATAATGTTCAGGTAAATCAATTAAATAAGTGCCTTTATATTTGCCATAAGGCATTTTTGTATTGGCTAATTTTTCTAATAAATGCTGTTGATTATTTTCCATCAACAAAATCTTGTAAATAGCTAAATCTTTCTGTTAGCTTACCATTTTTTGTCATTCTTGCTCTTTCCAATACACCTTCTTTATCATTATTAAAAAAAGCTGGAATAACATATTTCGCAAAACTATCTCCAAATCCTTCGGAAGCATCTTTAGGAAGTTCACAAGGTAAATTATCAACTGCCATGACAGCAATTGCATCTTCATTTTTATAGTTCACTTCTTGTTCTGTTTTTGGATGATAACCGTAAATTGGATTCGCTATGGTTGAAGGGCGAATGGTTGAAGCAACTGGGCCGTCAATATCACAACTTATATCAGCCACCACTTTTATATTAAAATTATTAGATTTTGCATCTTCACGAGTAAAGATATATGGAGAACCTATTCCAAAAAAATGACAGGCAATATATATATCAGACACTTTGGCAAAACGCATAAAATCACCTTCATATTCTTGTGGGTTATTAAAAAAATCTAACTGATTAACAACTTTTCCATCTTTTCTTTTATTGTAATCTAAAACATCTATTTGAACATAAACAGGTTCTTTAAACGTTTGGTTCAAAAATTCATCTACCGAAACCTCTTTTAGTCCCATTCCATCCAACATTTCTTTAGCACCATTACTAACTCTTCCTTTTCCTGTTAACACAATTTTAATAGCAGGAAGCTTGATTTTTTGAAGTTTATGTATTAACATTAATTGATCATGAAGTCTTTCTGCTTTAGGTAAATTATACAGGTCAAATTTTAATCCATAGGTTCTAAATCCATTGTAAGCTCCTACAATTCCAGCATACCTACCAAAAGCTACTAATCTTACATTTTGTTTATTAGTAATGGTCTCGTGGTCAAACATCTCAATATTATTAGTCAATATTTTTTGTAACAAATCTCTATTATAAGCTTGCTTTTTTATGGTATGTGAAAAGAAAAAATACTTTTTATTAGGAATTAAATGTGTTTTCGGAACTTCTTTTACACCCAATAAAACATCACAATCTGAAACATCATCCACAACTTCAATTCCTTCAATTTTATAATCAGCATCGGTGAAAAATCTATTTTTTGAACTTTCTACTTTTATAGTAAGTTGTGGAAATTCATTCAATAATTCTTTGCATTTTTTTGGTACTAAAACTACTCTTCTATCTGGCGGGTTTTTACGTTCTTTTATAATTCCTATCTTCATAAAATAATTGGTATAAATTTTGCACGAAGATATTATGAATTAAAAGAAATTACAAATAAATTAATTGACTTATTTTACCTAAATTTGCTTTCTTTTAAAAGATTCTGATCTTTGAAATTTTGGGGACGACTGGTTTTGACTGCAAGGTCAATTGAACTAGAAGCATGCCGAGTAATGAAATAGCACTCGTAAATCTCAATTTCAACATTTTAAACGGCGAAGATAACTACGCTTTAGCTGCTTAATCCGAATTACAGTAGGATGAGCCTCGTTGCACTAGGTGCAAAAGCTAAATGTCTCTTGAAAGCCTTGGTTAGCGGCGGTCAATAAAGGGGCATCGTAAAAGTTAACATAGATTTGCTAATGTTTCGATAGCATTTTGAAACTTAAGAAACTAAGCTAAAAGCAGATTGTTTTCGATACGCTTTTAGTCGAAAATTAAAAGAAAACTAAGCATGTAGAA
>NZ_JASFZF010000032.1:0-3728 GCF_046055765.1 Lutibacter sp.
TAAATCTCTTCCTCTTTCAGTATTTTCAATTCCAACCAAGATAATTGGAGGAATACTTTTTTCTTTAACAAGTTTTGCGATAGTATTTGCAATATGAGGGAAATCTTCTTTTATTCCACCATCAGGCATATAGAGTACAGGATATGATTCGGTACTACTTTTATACATTGGTGGTCTCCAAACATTTATTATTCTTGTTTCTCCGACTTGTTTGGATTCTATTTTAAAAGTATCGTGATTTGGAATTGGGTCTTGATTTTGAGGTTTATTTCCACATCCTAAAATGAATAAGGATATTAGTATTAAATAATTTATATTTCTCATTTTTCTGTTTTTTAAATGAGTGCCAACTCATTATAATAGTAAAATTTAGTTTGAGGCTTTAAAACAACTTTAGGGTGATTAATAGTTAATACCAACGTTTTTTGTTTTTTTTAGAAGCAGCAGATTTTCTTCCTTTTTTAACATTGCTACCTTTTTTTATGTACACTTCAGGTTTTGCTTTTGGGTCTAACGGATAAGGATGTTCAGTTTCTACAGGAATTATTGTGCTAATTAAATTTTCGATAGTTCCTATGTACGTTTTTTCATCTGCAGCACAAAATGAATAAGAATTTCCAGTTTTTCCAGCTCTACCAGTTCTTCCAATTCTATGAATATAAGTTTCAGGAATGTTTGGAATATCAAAATTAATAACGGCGTCTAAATTATTAATATCAATTCCACGAGAAGCAACATCAGTAGCTATTAAAATGTTAACTTGTTTATTTTTGAATTTATTTAATGCTTCTTCTCTAGAGCTTTGTGTTTTGTCACCGTGAATACTATCTGCTTTGTAACCATTCTTTTTTAGCATTTTTTCGAGTTTCCCAACACCAAATTTTGTTCGCCTAAAAATAAGAATATCGCCTTTTATGGTGTTGCGTAATAAATGTAAACACAATTCCATTTTTTTCTGTTTTGGCACATAAAACAATAGTTGATTTATACTTTCGGCAGCTGAATATTTTGGAGTTACATCGACAGTTACAGGGTTTTTAAGAATACTTTTTGCTAATTCAACTATTTTATTTGGCATTGTTGCCGAAAATAATAGCACTTGTTTTTCTTTAGGACATAAACGCTCAATTTTTTTAACGTCATCAATAAAACCCATGTCTAACATTAAATCGGCTTCATCTAGTACAAAGGTTTCTATATAATCTAAATTTATGTAATCTTGTTTATGTAAATCTAATAACCTTCCTGGTGTAGCAATTAAAATATCAACTCCTTTTTTTAATATATCTTTTTGAGGTTCAATAGAAGTTCCTCCAAACAAAACCGTACTTCTTAAATTAGTAAATTTTGCATACGATTTAAAATTTTCTTCAATTTGAATAGCTAACTCACGTGTTGGACTTATAATTAAAGCTCTTATTTTTTTAGCTTTTTTACCAGCATCTTGTCTATCAAACAATAATTGTAAAATTGGCAATGCAAAAGCAGCAGTTTTTCCTGTACCTGTTTGAGCTGAAGCAATAACATCTTTTTTTGCTAACACTAAAGGAATTGTTTGTTCTTGAATAGGCGTAGCTAATTCGTATTTTTTTTCTAAAATTGCTTTTAAAATAGGTTTATTTAACTGTAAGTCTTTGAATTGCATATATGATGTTTAAAACAAATTTTTCGCAAAGATACATTTATTTATAGCCATATTTTAGGTAACAAAAGTGTAATTAATTTTACTTAATTTTATGCAGCTTTAATTTTAAAAAATTTAGTATGTTTAAAATGAATAACAGCAATTGGATGATAGCTTCAATACTTACCATTTTATTTATGGTATCATCAACACAAACTTTTGCACAACGAAAAAAAAAGAAATCAGATGACTCTAAAAAATTTGAGTTAACAGATACGATGCTAAAAATGTTAAGTTTTAGAAGTGTTGGACCAGCAGCTTATTCTGGTCGTATTTCTGATTTAGCTGTAAATCCAAATAATTATTCTGAATATTATGTTGGAGTAGCATCAGGAGGTTTATGGAAAACAGTAAATCACGGAACAACTTTTAAACCAATTTTTGATAAACAAGCTGTATATTCAATAGGTTGTTTAGCGATGGATCCTAATAATTCTAATGTACTTTGGGTTGGAACAGGTGAAAACAACAGTCAACGTAATTTGGCATATGGAGATGGAGTTTATAAAACTACCGATGGAGGAAAGTCATTTACGAATATGGGATTAAAAACTAGTTCACAAATTGGTAAAATAATGATAGATCCAAGAAATAGCAATATTGTATATGTTGCAGCTCAAGGACAAGCTTGGGGGCCTGGGGGTGAACGCGGATTGTATAAAACTATTGATGGCGGGAAAACTTGGAAACGAGTTCTTGAAATTGGAGAATACACAGGAGTTTCTGATATGGAAATGGATCCAAGAAATCCAGATATTTTATATGCAGTTTCACATCAAAGAGAACGAAGAGTGTACTCAAAAATTAATGGAGGACCAGAATCTGCAATTTATAAATCGGTTGATGCAGGAGCAACTTGGGTAAAATTAAAAAAAGGTTTACCAAAAGGAGACGTTGGTAGAATCGGTTTAGCAGTATCACCTGCTAATCCAGATATAATTTATGCAGTAATTGAATTGCCAGAAAATAAAAGTGGATTTTATAGATCAAGCGATTTAGGAGAAAGTTGGGAAAAACGTAGTGATAAAGGAACTTCAAGCCCACAATATTATAATGAATTATATGCAGATCCTATAAACCCTAATGTTGTATTTTTAATGGATACACGTGCTGGAAGATCAAATGACGGAGGAAAAACTTGGGAAAGCATTGAAGGTAACAATAAACATGTTGATAATCATGCAATATGGATTAACCCCAATGATACAAATCACTATTTAGTTGGATGTGATGGAGGATTGTATGAGTCATACGATAGTGCTAAAACATGGCAGTTTATGAGTAATCTTCCAATTACACAATATTATCACGCAAGAGTTGATAATGATTATCCGTTTTATAATATTTATGGTGGAGCTCAAGATAATGGTTCTTGGTTTGGACCTTCTCAAACACACAGGCGTTCTTTAGAAAATGCAGATTGGACGTACACTATTGGCGGTGATGGTTATTTATCTATTCCTGATCCAAATAATCCAACTATATCTTATCATGAATCACAATATTGTGGTATTAGAAGATACGATGAATCTACTGGAAATAGTATATCAATACAACCTCAACCTACAATTGAAGAAGAATTTCGTTGGAATTGGAATACACCGTATTTTTTAAGTTCATTCAACTCTAAAACACTATATATAGCTGGTAATTATGTATTTAAGAGTACAGATATGGGTGGATCTTGGAAAAAAATAAGTGGTGATTTAACACAACAAATAGATCAGAATAGTTTACCAATGATGGGGAAAATGTGGAATCATGAAGCTGTAGCCAAAAATCTATCAACCTCTAAATTTGGAAATATTTTTGCACTCGCCGAATCACCTTTAAAACAAGGAATGTTATATGCAGGAACAGATGATGGCTTGATATGGTTTACTGAAAATGATGGCGAAAACTGGTCGAAATATGATAAATTTCCTGGAATTCCAAAAATGACTTTTGTAAATTATGTATTACCCTCTCAACATGAAGAAAACACAGTATATGCATGTTTTGATGGTAGAAAAAACAGTAGTGATTTTACTCCTTATTTAATAAA
>NZ_JASFZF010000033.1:0-42031 GCF_046055765.1 Lutibacter sp.
TACGTTCCAGCACCAATAAGTACTAAAATAAATAAGCCAATAATGAATTTATTGTTAATAGAAAAACGAATGATTTTATTGATCATTTTTAAAAGTTTAAATGGTTATAAATTGATAATACCTAAAAATAGTAGGTCTTTAAATCGGTTTTATAACTTAAACTCTAGGTGGTTGGTAAATTTTAGAAAAATAATCACTAAAAAAAGGTGTATTGCTAAATGCATTCAATTTTTTAGTAGGAATTTTTATTTGAAGAATTTCTAGATAAATTGGTTGTTCTGTAAAAAAACTAGCACAACAAATACAAGAACAAAAAGGAGAACATAAATCAAATGTGTTGTGATTTACGTTATTTGAACTTTGAGTAATCGATAGCTCTTGTTGTATATCATTAATAAATACATCATCACACGGTATTGCTGTTAAAACAACCGTATAAATAGATAATATGATGACTAGTAACTTCACGAGGGCAAATATACAATTTATTAAATGCAATGTCGTTGCAAATAATTGGATTAATAAAAGTAAAAATTTAAAAATCACATTAGGATACAATTAATTAAAATGGAAGTTTTAAGTTTTTTTGGCATATTTAGCTAAAAATCTATAAATTAGAAGAGCAATATAAAGTTTGTCTAGTTATGGTAACCATTAATTTAACCGAAGTAAACGGTAAAGTACAAATAGCTAAAATTATTCATAAAAAAATGAAAAATAACGGGATTAAAAAAAGTGAATTAATTTTAGGTACACATTTAAGTAAAACAGCTATTAATAGTGTTTTATTTATGGGTAATTCTGAAAAGGATTATATGTTTGGCACACTACTTAAAGTGCTATATTTTTTAAAAATCAAAGTTTATATGGGTAAAAATGAAGATGATAAAAGTAACATTTTATCTCTTTTTTAAGATTTAAATAATAAATAGTTTTAATATTTAGTTTACTTATATATTAATTATATTTGAACATTATTTTTTTATAAAATGAAAAGAACGTACTATTTTATAATAGTCTTATTTTTTTTGACTCCTTTATTTATAAAGGCGCAAGAAACCTTACCAATATATTCAGATTATTTATCTGATAATGTTTATTTGGTACATCCTTCTGCAGCAGGAATTGGAAATTGTGGAAAAATTAGATTAACAGCTCGTACACAATGGAGTGGTGTAGCTGATGCGCCTTCATTGCAAACACTTAGTATTCACCAGCGAATAGGTTATAATATGGGCGTTGGTGTTATTCTTTTTAATGATAAAAACGGTTATCATTCACAACAAGGAATTCAAGGAACGTATGCGTATCATATTAATTTTAATGAATATGATGAAACGAATCAAATTTCATTTGGAATATCATTAATGGCGGTAAATAATAAAGTTGATGAGAGTGATTTTTTACTTCAAGATCCAGTTATAAGTCAAATTGTTAGAAGTGAAAATTATTTTAATGCAGATGTGAGTATGGCTTATCATAAAGGAGGATTCTTTTCATATTTTACAGCTAAAAATATATTATTAAGTGCCAGAAGTTTATATAGTGATACATACGAATCTTTAAACTTACGTAGGTATTTAGTTACATTAGGTTATTATTATGGAAAAGGAAAAAGTTTTCAAATAGAGCCTTCAATAATGGCGCAAGCTATTGAAAGAACCCATGAAAAATTTGTAGATTTTAATATAAAAGTTTATAAAGATGTTGCGAATGCTCAACTTTGGGCCGCTTTTTCCTATAGAAAAGGTTTTGACAATGCAGCTACTGAAGAATTGAATTATTTAACTCCAATTATAGGTATAAACTACCAAAAATTCATGTTTTCTTATACCTATACAAAACAATCTGGAGATATATTATTTGATGATACTGGTTATCATCAAATTTCTTTAGGATTTAATTTTGGATGTAGAGTACCTCGTAGAAATGGCTGTCCTAATATTAATGGATCGTTTTAAAAATTAATTGAATGATTATTAAAGAATTAAATGGGCACAAACCTCAATTTGGCATTGATTGTTTTATTGCTGAAAATGCAGTAATAATTGGTGAGGTAGCAATGGGAAACCAATGTAGCATTTGGTATAATGCAGTAATTAGAGGCGATGTGCATTATATAAAATTGGGTAATAAAGTGAATGTGCAAGACGGAGCCATTATTCACGCTACTTATCAAAAATATCCAACCAATATTGGTCATAATGTTTCCATTGGACATAATGCCATGGTGCACGGCTGTACAATTCACAATAATGTTTTAATAGGGATGGGGGCAATTGTTATGGATAATTGTATTGTTGAAAGTAATTCAATTATTGCAGCAGGAGCAGTTGTTACCAAAGGAACTCACGTAAAATCTGGAAGTATTTACGCAGGCGTTCCAGCAAAAAAAGTAAAAGATATTAGTGAAGCGTTAATTTCAGGAGAAATTAATAGAATTGCTGATAATTATGTAAAATATGCGAGTTGGTATAAATAGAGTTTTTGTTATTGGGTAGCTTTACTGAAGCTAAAGCAATTTTTTATTGATTTAATTCCAAAACAATCAACTTCCACTTACAACACAAAAAACGAACTATAAACTAAAAATAGATATTATTAGGAGTAGTAATCATTCTAAATTAGGCAACCTAGTTTATTTTAATCCTTTTTTGTTTAAATTAGAGCTATATAAATGCTAATAATTAAGATTTCATTTTTACATAATTAAATTGATTACTATGATAGAAACAGTAGGCAAAAATTTATGGACCCTAATCACGATTATTCTTCCAGGTTTATTTACGTATGGAGCTTGGAGATTATTATTAATCTTACAACCAAGTCATGTTTTAGATTTAGATAATTTTTCATCAGTAGATCAATCAAGTACAATTACTTGGAGTATTATTATATCAATAGCTTTGTTGCAACAAGCTTGTGGAATTACAATTGAATTTCTTTTATATATAGTTGCTAATTATAAAGAAAAGAAATGGCCTAATTTTAATAAACTTTTTAGTAAACGATTTGAATTAGCCAAAAATGGATTAATAAATAAATATGAAACAAGTGTTATAGGTAATTTTTTCTTATCATTAAACGTACTTGTTGGTTTATCATTTTTACTATGTTATTTTTTATATTATGAAGGTTTACAAATTACAAATTGGGTTTCATTACTAATTATTTTTTTTATGATAGTCAATAGTATTGCAATTATTTTTAGAGTGAAAAATGCAATTAATATTGTAAAGGAATAGTGTAAATAAAAAGCGCCTGGCCAATAGCTATATTTTTCTTATTGCAATAAGTGCAAATTTTAAAATTCTAACTTTTCAACACTAAATTTTGTCGAAACATTAAGTAGCATTTTGCTAAGTACTTTAGTAGTTGTATTGGTATAAAATTGATGTTGGTTAAAAGTTGTTTTAGTAGAGCATAAATTATTTTTTTCTAAAATAGCTTTTGTTTGTTTGGCAACTGCCTCACCCGAATCTATAATTTTTATGTGTTTGCCTAAAATTCGATTTATTTGAGGAATTAAGTAAGGATAGTGAGTACAACCCAACACCAAATGATCTATATTGAAATTTAACATAGGTTTTAAGTAAGTTGAAAGTAAGTTGTTTAATTCAGTTGAATTCAATTTACCTGCTTCAATAAGTGGTACTAAGCCTTCTCCATCTTGTTCTATTTTCAGTATGTTTTTAGTATATTCATCAGCAGTTTTTTCAAATAATTCACTTGTTAACGTTCCTTTAGTAGCTAAAATACCAATAGCACCAGTTTTACTCAAAAGTGCAGCAGGTTTTATAGCTGGTTCAATACCAATAAATGGGACGTTATAGTTTTTTCTTAAATAATCAATTGCATTAGTTGTAGCGGTATTACAAGCAACAATTATTAGTTTACAACCTTTAGAAATTAATAATTCAGTATTTTTTATACTTAATGAAATAATTTCTTCTGAAGTTTTTTCTCCATAAGGAGCGTTTTTACTATCAGCTAAATAAATAGTATGTTCATATGGTAATAATTTTAGTACTTCTTTCCAAATAGAAGTTCCTCCAATTCCAGAATCAAATATGCCAATAGGTTGATTTTTCATTAGAATAAAAGTAAAAAAAAATCCCGCAATTGCGGGATTTTTTTAAATAAGTAATTTTTTATTGAATACCTAACTTAGTTTTTACTGATGGTAATAAATCTGTACCATTAGCAACAATTAAAGTAGATGCTTCTAAAACATACGTAAAACCTTGAGCTGTTGCAACTTCATCAATTGCTTTTTTAGCTTTTTCTAAAATTGGTTTTAATTTGTCGTTTCTTTTTTTAGTTATGTCTTGTTGAGCAACTTGAGAAGCTTGATATAAATTTTGTCTATCTTTTTCAACTTCAGCACCTCTTTGTTGGTTTACTTCATCAGTTTGTGAAGCTTGTTCAGCAGTGTATTTTTTTAATTTAGCTTCAAGTTTAGCTTGTTCAGCTTTTAATTCGTTTTCGTAAGTTTTGCTTAATTTTTCTAACTCAGCATTTAAAGCTTTTGTTTCAGGCATTAAACTTATTAATAAATCAGTACTTATATGACCTATTTTTTCTTGTGCTTGTACCGTGTTAAAACCTACAGTTAGTACAGCAATTAGTAATAATGTTCTAAAATTTTTCATTTTTTTATTCGTTGTTTTTAATTAATTATTTTCTTTTTTTTGTTCTTTTGCTTTTTTAGCGTCTTCAATTTCTTTTATTCGTTTTTGTCTTTTAGCTTCAATTACAGCTTTTAATTCTTCACGTTTTTTTAGTTGAGCCGCTTTTTTATCTTCAATTCTCTTTTTAAGTTTAGCTTGTTTAGCTTCTCTGTCTGTTAGTTTTTTTTGAGTTTCCTCACTTACAATTTTTTCAGGAATAGTGCCTTTTGCTTTGCTTTTTTTATCCCTTTTAGCATTTGCCGCATTTACTTTTTTAGATCTTGTTATGCTTGTTATAACCATATCACTAATATCATAAGCCTTATTGGTGTATAGCATTATTAATGAGTTTGATTTGTCTAAAACAAAATCGTATTTTCTTTTTGTTGCAATATCTTGAACCGAATTAAAAACTAAATCTTGAATTGGCTTTACTAGTTGTTGTCTTAAAAAATACAAATCACCATTAACACCAAAATAAGTTGCTTGTAATTTTTTTAAATCGAATTCTAAAATATGTATATCTTCTTCTTTTTCAAAAATTAATTCTTCAGTTAAAAGTGCTTTTTCATTATTTAATTCATCTTTTAAAGCTTCTATTTCTTTTTGTTGCTTTTCAATGTTGTTTTGCCACGTTGCCGCTTTTTCATTTATTTTTGATTGTGCTTCATTATATTCAGGAATATTTTCTAAAATATATTCCATATCTATATAACCAATTCTTTGAGCTTTTTGTGCATTTGAAGCAATACTCAAAATTAAAAACGTAAATAAAAGAACTTTTTTTATCATAACTAATCTATTTTTAGAAAAAATCGTGCCATTTCAATATTTATTTACAAATATAACAGATTTTGATTAGAATTGTTGCCCAATAATAAAGTGAGTTTGCCAACCCGATTTTTCTGTACTTCCCGGTATAGCATCGTAACCGTGTGCAAAATCGATTCCTAGCATTCCAAATGCAGGCATAAATATTCTAAGTCCTACCCCTGCTGATCTTTTTAACGTAAATGGATTAAAATTTTCAAAACCATCATACGAATTACCTCCTTCTAAAAATCCTAAAACATAAATAGATGCAGATGGTTTTAAGGTGATAGGATATCTAAGTTCTAGTTGAAATTTATTATAAATTGTTCCACCATCAATTGATGATAAACGTCCATTTTCATATCCTCTTAAAGCAATAGTTTCTCTACCATCTAATTGGTAAGAAGACATTCCATCACCACCTACAAAATAGCGCTCAAAAGGAGAATCTCCTAATTTACTATTGTAACTCCCTAAAATACCAAATTCAGCATTGGTCATTACTACTAAATCTTTTGTTAACGCAGTGTACCATTTTCCTTTAAAACTCACCTTGTAATACTCTAACCATTTGTATTTTTCTGCTAATTCTAAACTGCTGTAATCTTTATTATTTAAAAGTGAATAAGGAATAGTTAATTTTGCAGCAATACTAAATTCTGAACCTTTTTTTGGAAAAATAGGATTTGGACCAGATGAATTTCTACCTAAAGTAATACTATATGATAAATTGTTAAGATTACCATTTGTTAATTGCAAACCTGCAATATTCATCCCATATTCTTTTAAATCATATAATTGGTAACTAATGCTTTGAGATAATGTAAAATAGTTATCGGGCCATTGTAATCTTTTTCCTAATCCAACAGAAGCCCCAATAATATTTAAACGTTGGTTTTTATCAACTCTATTTGTAGTATAATCATATCTAAATTGTTTTGAATTATAAATTGAAAACGATAAAGATTGTGGTTTTTTACCTCCTAACCAAGGCTCTGTAAATGAAAAACTTGAAGTAGTATAAAATCTACTTTTTTGTAATCGTAATGAAAGTGTTTGCCCGTCACCCATTGGTAGTGGGCGATACGCTTTTTTGTTGAAAATATTACGAACTGAAAAATTGTTAAATGATAAGCCTAAAGTTCCAATAAATGAACCACCACCATAACCACCTTGTAATTCTATTTGACTTGAACCTTTTTCAGCTACTGTATAATCTATATCAACAGTTTTATCTTGGTAATTAGGATTAATATCTGGTGTTATTGCTTCAGCATCAAAAAAGCCAAGTTGCCCTATTTCTCTAATAGTTCTAATGATATCACTTTTACTATATAAATAACCAGGTTTTGTTCTAATTTCTCTGTAAACAACATGGTCATTAGTTTTGTCGTTTCCGTTAACAGTTACTTTTTTAATTCTAGTTGGCTGGTCTTCAAAAATTCTAATTTCAACATCAATAGAATCGTTATTTATTCTAGTTTCAACAGGAAGTACTCTTGAAAAAAGGTATCCATTATCTTGATATAAGGTTGCTATATCTTGTGAATCAGGAGAGCCGTCACCGTTCACTCTTTCTTTTAAAACTTTGCCGTTATATGTATCGCCTTTATCAATTCTTAATAATCGTTGTAATTGGTCATCTGTATATTTGCTATTTCCTAAGAATGTAATATTTCCAAAAATGTATTTTTTACCTTCTTCAACTTTTATATTTAAGTTTAGTGTATTATCATCATTCCAAGTTAAAGAATGGTCTAATACTCTAGCGTCTCTATGCCCTTTTTCGCTATAAACAGTAATTAAGTTTTCTAAATCTTCCGTAAAATCGGCTTCAATAAATTTAGATTTTTTCCAAAAGCGCCCAAGCATTTTTGTTTTGGTATTTTTTAATGCTTTTTTAAGCTTTTTGTCACTAAAAGCTTCATTCCCTACAAAAGTAATTTTTTTAATTTTTACTTTTTCACCTTTGTCTACACGAACTAGCATGTTCACAATATTTACTCCAGAAGTATCAGGTTTTGTATCTAAACTCACTTTAGTTTTTAAATATCCTTTTTCTTGGTAAATCTTTTTAAAATAGTTTTTTGTAGTTACTATAAGGTTGTCAGTAACCATTTCACCAATTTTTAATTCAGCATCAGATTGTAAATCTTTTGCTTTACTTTTTTTAACACCTTGTATGGTTACTTTGTTAAGCTGTGGTAGTTCCTGAACTTCAAATTCTAAATAAGCAGTATTTCCATCAATTTTAGAAATGTATACTTCAACATTGCTAAATTGTTTGGTTTCATATAATTTTTTTATGGCACTTGTTAACTTATCTCCTGGTAATTTAATTTGTTGGCCAATTTTTAATCCTGTAAAAACTTTAACTGTTTTTTCTTCAAATTTTTGAAGACCTTTAACAGTAATTCCACCAAGCTCATAGGAATCTCCTTTTTTAAATGAAGCTTTTTTAATAACAGGAGGAGCGATACTATCTTTAACTATGGTATCGTTTTTTACTTGAATTTCTGTTACATTTTTTGATTGCGATTCTTGTGCAATTATTGAAGTTGTTGCTAAAAAAAATGTAAATAGTAAAAAGATGATATTTGATTTATTCATTGATTTTTTCAATTTGTTCACTAGTTTTTCCAAAACGTCGTTCTCTATTTTGATATTCTAATACTGCTTTAAATAGGTTTTCTTTTTTAAAATCTGGCCAAAGGGTATTTGTAAAATACATTTCTGCATACGCCATTTGCCATAATAAAAAATTGCTGATTCTTTTTTCTCCACTTGTACGGATCATAAAATCAACATCCGGCAAAGAAAACGTATATAAATGATTATTAATAATTTTTTCGTCAATTTCTTCAACGTCAAGTTCATTATTAACAACTTTTTTTGATATATTTTTGATAACATTAACAATTTCCTCTCTTGATCCGTAACTTAAAGCAAGAGTTAATGTTAATGTGCTATTATTTTTTGTTTTTTCAATAACCTCATTAAGCTCTTTTTGGGCTTTTTTCGGTAAACTTTTAATATTACCTATGGTGTTTAGTTTGATATTGTTTTTTTGAAATGTTTTTAGCTCTTTTTTTAAGGATGAAACCAGCAAAGCCATTAAAGTTTTAACTTCTAGTTTTGGACGATTCCAGTTTTCAGTAGAAAAAGCATACATTGTTAAATAATTAACTCCAATTTCTGCACAACCTTCTATTACTTGTCTTACAGAGCTTACCCCATTTTTATGCCCAAAAACTCTTGGTTTTCCTTTTAATTTAGCCCAACGACCATTGCCATCCATAATAACTGCAATATGGTTAGGAACGTTGTTTTTTGCTATTTCATTTTTCAATTCTTGCATTAATATGATGGTGTTGTATAGCAAGATGGTCGCCCAAAAGTATAAATTAATGAAAAACCACTTAGGATATACCAATCGTTATTATTTGGGTTTCCAAAAGTTAGTGAATCTATTTCGTTGTTATTATAATCTAAATCATCTTCAAAAGTATACCGAGCTCTTAATTCAAGTGCTACAGCTAAATCTCCATATAATTTTGTTTTATAGCCAATACCAAATGGTATAGCAAATGAAGTTTTAGAACCGTATTTATATTGTTTGCTGTTTGGTGCTGTTTCAGAGGTAACTACTTTGTAATTAAAGGCTGCAATTTCAAAAATTAAGTAAGGGGTATAAAATTTTCTATAATCATCTAAATTATATTCAAAATAATTAAATTCAATTCCTATAGCTAATTCTTTTATACTGTTATTAAAACCAATTCCTCTAAAATAGCGGGCTCTATTTGTTGCGTCAGCATCATCTGCTGAAATTTGGGCGTAGGTGAATGTTCCTCTGAAAGCTATTCTAGGATTCATATTCCATTTATAAATTAAGCCTCCCATAAAATTGTTTGGTCTTATATAGTATTCAGATCCAATGTCACCAATATAATTACTTCCACCTACAAAAAAACCAACTTCATTGATTTGAGCTTCGGAATTTATTGTAACACAGACGAATGTAAAAAGTAAAACTAGTTTTTTCATAAATAAAATAGCCAGCAAATATAAATAATTATAGTTGCTTTTTGAAGTTAATTAAAGTCTTTTTTGATAAACTACTTATATATGAAATTATTGCAGTTTACATAAACTACTTTTTTAAAATGAAATTATTTAAGTTAGTTTCGAGTGTCTTGTCCCCAAAGTAATTTTTCTCGTAATGTTTTAATAAATGTTTGTTGGTTTATTTGTACCATTTTTAAATTGAATTCAGATTTTTTAACCTGAACTTCTGTACTGCTATTTATAGTGGTAATACGTGAATCTAGTGATAAGAAAAATTTATCTTCTCTACCACTTACTTTAAATTTAACAACCGTATCTTCTGGAATTACCAAAGGCCTTGCATTTAAATTATGTGGTGAAATAGGAGTTATTACAAAACTCTTAGCTTGTGGTGTTATTATGGGACCTCCACAACTTAGGGAATATCCAGTAGAACCTGTTGGAGTAGCTATAATTAATCCATCTGCCCAATAAGAAGTTAAATATTCATTGTCTAAATAGGTTTCAATAGTAATCATAGAAGCGGTATTTTTTCTATTTACTGATACTTCATTTAAAGCAAAATTTAAAGAAGTTAAACTTTC
The DNA here is from genome assembly GCF_046055765.1 of Lutibacter sp. Classification (GTDB taxonomy): domain Bacteria; phylum Bacteroidota; class Bacteroidia; order Flavobacteriales; family Flavobacteriaceae; genus Lutibacter. The sequence goes on from NZ_JASFZF010000033.1 coordinate 10,136, forward strand.
AATTTTTGGAACAGTAGTTACACTTAATAAAGAGCGTTCTTTTACAATATATTGTTGTTTTTGTAAAAATTCTACGGCATTTGTTATTTTATCTTTTTGAACGGTAGCTAAAAAGCCTAACCTTCCTGTGTTAATACCAACAATTGGAATATTTGAGTTTCTAATATATGTTACAGCTCTTAAAATTGTTCCGTCTCCACCCATGGTAAACATAAAATCAAAAGAATTGTTTAATTCTTTATAAGATGAAAATGTTTTAGCAAATGGTACTTCAACATGCATTTTTAACCCAGAATAATAATTTTCTTCAAAAACAAATTCTATGTTATACTTGTTTAAGGTAGATAATAATTCTTCTAAGTATTTTTTATCTTCTATTTTGTAATATTGTCCGTAAATGGCAATTTTCATGCTTAGATGTTTAAGTATTTTCGCAAGTAATTTGTTCTGTCTTTTAACTCTTCTAAATAAAAATCTTCTTCATGATTAGAAAGAACTTTGTAATTATAGCGTCTAAAAGATTGAATAATTTCATTCACATCTTGTGAACTAAATTTAAGAGTTAATTTTACAGTAGTTGTGTTGGTTTCCGAAATAAAAATTCCTAATATTTTACCGTTGTTAGATTCAATAATTTGGCAAACTTCACTAAATGAGTAATCTCTAATTTCTTTTTCTAAAAGCAACACAGTGCCTTCGTTATTTAAGAAAGGGGTTTCATTATAAATGTGTAAAACCTCAATTAAATCGTAATACCCAACATATTCATTTTTGTTATTTAATACAGGAATTATATTGGTTTCATTTGAAGCAAAAATTTTAATTATTTCTAGTAAATTAGTCCCTTCATCAATAAAAAAATGCTTGAATAAATAACGATAATTATCTAAAATAGTATCTGTATCATCTATTCCTTGAATGTCATTTTCAGTAATTAACCCAATAAGTTGACTCTTATTTACTATAGGAAAACAGCAAAAAGTAGTTTCGCTAAAAAACAATTGAGCTTCAGCTATTTTTGTTTGAAGTGAGAATGGGTTATATTCATTTAAAATAAATGGGCTTGTTTCCATACCGTTTTATATTTATAGTACAAATTAATCAAAAATAAAACCAAAAACATATTCTTAGTTCGTAAATTTGTTCCCTAATTAAAAATAATAACTTTTAAGTATGACAAAGTTAAGTGTAAATGTGAATAAAATTGCAACGTTACGTAATTCTCGTGGAGGAGATTTTCCAAACGTAGTTAAGGTTTCGGCTGATATTCAGGATTTTGGAGCTGAAGGAATTACAATTCATCCGAGGCCAGACGAACGCCATATTCGTTATAAAGACGCTTATGATTTAAAAAAAATAGTCACTACTGAGTTTAATATTGAAGGAAATCCAATTTCAAAGTTTATGGATATGGTGCTAGAAATTTGTCCTACACAAGTTACTTTAGTGCCTGATTCAATTGATGCAATTACCTCAAATGCAGGTTGGGACACTATAAAACACCAATCTTTTTTAAAAGAAATTATTTCTGAATTCAAATTAAAAGGTATTAGAACTTCCATTTTTATTGATACCGATTTAAAATTAATTGAAGCTGCTGCAACTACAGGTGCTGATAGAATTGAATTATATACCGAAGATTTTGCTACACAATATGGGCTTGGAAATAAAGAAGCCATACAACCTTATACACAAAGTGCTATTTTAGCAAACAAACTTGGTTTGGGAATTAATGCAGGACACGATTTAAGTTTAGATAATATTCAATTTTTTGCTGAAAATATTCCAAATCTACTAGAAGTTTCAATTGGTCACGCATTAATTACAGAGTCGTTATATTTAGGGTTGGAAAATGTAGTAAATATGTACAAACATAAATTAAGTATGGCTGTTAAATAATGGAAACGTTACATTCTACTATTTTAGGAGAGGGAGAACCGCTGCTCATTTTGCATGGTTATTTTGGAATGAGTGATAATTGGAAATCGTTAGGAAATCAGTTTGCTAAAAATTATGAAGTTCACCTTATAGATCAGCGAAATCATGGTAGAAGTTTTCATACCGATGAATTTGATTATGAATTATTAGTGGAAGATTTACATCAATATATTCAACAAAATAAGTTAAAAAAAATCAATTTATTAGGGCATTCAATGGGTGGAAAAGTAGGAATGCTTTTTGCAGTAACATATCCAGAATTAGTTTATAAATTAATAGTTGCAGATATTGGCCCAAAATATTACAAACCCCATCACGAATATATTTTAGCAGCATTAAATGCTGTTAATTTCACATTGCATACTACAAGAAAAAAAGTTAAGGAAGTTTTAAGAATTTATATTAAAGAACAAGGAATTCTTCAGTTTTTACTAAAAAATGTCTATTGGAAATCTAAAGGAGAATTGGCTTTCCGATTTAATTTACAAAGTTTAGTTGAAAATAATTCAGAAGTAGGTGAAGCGTTACCATCATTTACCCACTTTGAAGGGAATGCGTTATTTTTAAGTGGAGAAAATTCTAACTACATAACAACAGAAGATATTCCATTAATTTCAGCACATTTTTCAAATTTTAAAGTTGTAACTGTCAAAAATGCAGGACATTGGCTTCATGCTGAAAATCCTGTGCAGTTTTACAATGAAGTTGTCAGGTTTTTAAACTAAATAACAAATTGGCATAATTATAGTTAATTTTATAATTCAATTTAAATTTTTAAAAATGAAATTAATATTAAAAGTATTGCTTACGGCTATTGCAGTTGTAATATTGGCCAAATTTTTGCCAGGAGTTAAAATTCAGGGTTATACAAGTGCAATAATAGTTGCTATTGTTCTAGGTTTATTAAGAGTTACAATAAAACCAATACTTATCTTTTTTACACTGCCAGCAACCATAGTAACCTTAGGTTTATTTTTATTGGTGATTAATGCTGTAATTATTTTACTTGCAGATTATTTAATTGGAACTAGTTTTGAAGTTTCTGGTTTTTGGACAGCCTTATTGTTTAGTTTACTGTTATCACTATTTCAATCCTTCTTATATTCATTTTTAAATGAAAAGAAACAAAAATAGTTGAATTTGAACAACTTAAATACTTTGTTAAGTGCGTAAAAAACAGTAATTTTGCACCCGATTTTAAATGATTTTAAGATAAAATAGCACAAAATGAATATTACAAAAGAAAATATTGATGCGTTAAATGCAGTAGTGAAGGTTGAAATTTCAGCCGCAGATTATCAAGAAAAAGTAGCAACTATTTTACAAGACTACCGTAAAAAAGCTGATATTCCTGGATTTAGAAAAGGTCAAGTACCAATGGGAATGATAAAAAAACAATACGGTAAATCTGTAATGATTGATGAAGTAAACAAATTGTTACAAGAGTCATTAAATAACTTTTTAAAAGAAGAAAAATTAGACATTTTAGGAAATCCATTACCAAAAATGCAAGACGATATAAATTGGGATGCGGATGATTATGCATTTGAATTTGAATTAGGTTTAGCACCAGAATTTGATGTTAAATTAGATGCTAAAAAGAAAATTACGCAATACAATATTATTGCTGACGATGAATTATTAGGAAAAGAAATTGAGAATATTCAAAAGCGTTACGGTAAAATAATTGCGAAAGATACTGTTGAAGAAGGTGTAAATATTGCAGGAACATTTGTTAACGAAGAAAAGGAAATTAACAAAAAATCTACAATTGAGCTAGCTTCAGTAAAAGGAAAAGTAAATCAAAAGAAATTAATTGGAAAAAAAGTTGGTGATGTTGTTGAATTAAAAACAAAAGGTCTTTTTGATGATGATCATAAATTAATGGGAGCTTTAGGAATTGATCACGATGCTATTCACGGATTAGATATTGTGGTTCAATTTACAATTGAAGAAGTGAATATTACTGAGCTTAGTGAAATAAATCAAGAGTTGTTTGATAAAGTTTTTGGGCCAGATGTGGTAAAATCTAAAGAAGAACTAATAGCTAAAATTAAAGAAGATGCTGAAAAGCAATTCAAAACGCAAGCAGATCAACAATTATTAAATGATGTGACTGAATATTTAGTTGAAAACACAAAGTTTGATTTGCCAACTGAATTTTTAAAAAAATGGTTAGCCATTGCAGGTGAAAAACCAATGACTCCTGAGCAAGCTTCTGAAGAATTTGAAAAATCAGAAAAAGGATTACGTTACCAATTAATTGAAGGTAAAATATTAAAAGATAACGAGATTAAATTAGATTTTGCTGAGTTACAAGAGTTTGCAAAAGGATTTGTAAAAGCGCAAATGGCTCAATACGGACAATTAAATCCTGAAGAAAAAGAATTGGATGATATTGTACAAAGAGTGCTAAGTAACCAAGATGAAGCAAAACGTTTACAAGAACAATTAGTAAGTCAAAAATTACTAACTTTTTACAAAGAGAATATTACGTTTAAAGTAAAAGAATTGAACTACGAAAAATTTGTAAAAGAAGTTTACAAATAAAATAGTTTACATTCAGAATAAAAAAACTCCTTTATGATTTTCATAAAGGAGTTTTTTTTATTCTGTCACACTGAGCTTGTCAAAGTGTTATTTTTAGAATCTCAACATCTAACTTTTGTAAGATTTACTTCCTTTTTTGCCCCCTAGTTTTGGGTTTCTTATATTTTTTAGCAATTTCTCTTCGGTACGAACCACCTAAATTAACACGTTTGTTTTTTTCTTTTTTCTCATGAAAAGCGGCTCCACTAGGTTCGGTAATTGTCTTTTTCTTACCAGTACTTTCAGGTTTAACTTTAGGCATTTCTTCAGCAACTAGTTGTGTTGAAACTTCAACACTTTCAGGTAAATCAAACACATTAATTTCTGTATTCATTAACAATTCAATTTCACCTAAATAGTCAGCTTCTTCTTCCGTAAAGAAGGAAATTGCTGTTCCCTCTTGTTCGGCACGTCCTGTTCTACCAATTCTATGCATATAGTTTTCCGGTTCTTCAGGAATGTTAAAGTTAATTACATGGCTTACATCGGTTAAATCTAATCCGCGCGCAATAATATCAGTTGCAATTAATATATTAAAAAACCCTTTTTCAAAGTTTTTAACTGAGCGTAAACGGTAATTTTGTGTTTTATTAGAATGAATTACATTGGTTTCACCAGGAAGTAAAACTTCCATTTCTTCAAATAAAATATTGGCTTGTTTTTTATTTTTTACAAATATCAATACTTTTTTAAATGTATCCTTATCTTTTAATAGGTGTATTAAAAAGTTAACTTTTGTATAAAAATTTGGAACAGGATATGCTTGCTGCTCTATAGTATCTAATGGGCTTCCGCTACTTGCAATTTCAATTTTCACAGGAGATTTATAAAATTGATCCAATAAACCACCAACTTCTTTAGTAAGTGTTGCAGAAAATAAAATACTTTGTCGGTTTTTAGGGAGCAAATCAAGCAATGTAATTAATTGTGGTCTAAACCCAAGGTTCATCATTTCATCAACTTCGTCAATTACCAATTTTTGAATTTGTTTTAGTTTTAAAATACCATCTAACGCTAAATCTAATAAACGACCTGGAGTTGCCACTAAAATATCTTGTCCTGCATACACCAATTGTTTTTGTTTATTTAGGTTTGTCCCTCCATAAACCCCCGTAAAACGCACGTTAATATAAGGCGTTAAACTTTCAAGGTCATTAATTACTTGTACTACTAATTCTCTAGTTGGCACAATAATTAAAACACGCGCATGTTTTTGAGTAGAAAATGTAAGTTGTCTTAAAATAGGTAATAAATAGGCAAAAGTTTTACCCGTTCCTGTTTGGGCAATTCCCACAACATCTTTACTGCTCATAATTACAGAAAATGCTTTTTCTTGAATAGGAGTAGGCGTTGTAAATCCCATTTCATCAAGGGCATCAAGTAAAAAACGGTTTAAGTTTAAATCAGAAAAGGTCATTGTTCTATTTTTTGCAAATGTACTATTTAATTAGTTAACTATTTTCGAACTTATAGATGCTAAAGATAGAAGGTTAAAAAGGGTTTTATCAATCCAATATACGTGTAATTTTATACTTATTGATTTGAAATTTCATAAAAGAAAATAGGTGTAAAGCATTATTCAACTAATTCAAATAATAACCATGAGTTTGGATCAAAATTTATGGCTGTTACTTTACCTGAAGTTGTAAGTACGTAAGGTTCAGATTTATCATTCACCTGAATTGTTTTTATTTCTGAAGTACCATCACTATAAATTAATTCTAAATCAAGTGGAAATTGAAAAATGGTTTCTTGTGTTTGTTCAATGATAATTCGAACTTTATTGTCGTAATAAATCCAATTAGGTTTAATAATTGGATGCCCCACTTTTTGAAGCCATTGTGTAAAGAAAGTATCTAAATTTTCACCAGAAATGTTAGCCATTACCTTTTTAAAATCGTTTGAGGAAGCATTACTAAATTTATATTTTTGGTAATAAGTTTTAATGCCGTTCCAAAAAAGGGCATCACCCATTTTTTTTCGAAGCATGTGCAACACCCAAGCACCTTTTTGATATGAATTTGCATTTAACAAACTCATATAATTAGTAGTTTTAGTATCAATTACAGGTGTTTTGCTTCTTTTGTAAAAGTTTAAAACTGTTTGGCGTTCTTCTTTAATTCTTTTTAGAAAAGCATCCTTTCCTTTGGATTCTAAAATATATAAATCGGTTAAATACGTTGCAAAACCTTCACTTAACCAAATATGAGGCCAATCAATTTCTGAAGCTGAATTTCCAAACCATTGATGTGCTATTTCGTGCGTTATTAAATCTTCATGTTCCAATTTTCCAGTAACAGATTTTTCATAATAAAAAATATTCCCAGCATTTTCCATCCCACCAAAACGTGTTTTAGATTGTACGTTTGCTAATTTTTGATAAGGATAATCACCTATATTTTCAATAAAGAAATTAAGAATATTTTTAGCGGTAGAAAAATCGTAAAAACCTTGTTCTTTTGTTTGTGGATACACCCAAGTAGAAACAGGAATATTATGGATTTCTCCAATATTTTGAACTGCAAATTTTGCAATTCCAATCACCATTACTTTTGTTGGTAACGGAACTGTTGTTTTCCAATGAGATAGTTTAGTAGTATTGGTTATATTAGTTTCTTCAACCTGAAAACCGTTGGCTATTATTTGATAATTATTAGGCGCTTCAATAATATATTCAATCGTTGCTTTGTCTGAAGGATGATCTACACATGGAAACCAATTGTGCGCTCTATTTGGCCAATTATCACCAAAAAATGTTCGGTCACCGAATAAATTTTTACTAATAATTAATCCATCTTTTGGAATTCCGTGATATTTTATAGTGTAAGTATATTCTATTCCTGGAAAAGTGTGTTTAGCTTGAATATTTAATTTTTCATTTGCATGAGAAAAATCAACTTTCACATTATTTTGGTAAATAGAATCTATAACCATTCCTAAACCACTGATACTATCTTTTTTAACTAAATCAAGTTGAAATTTATTAACCGATTTTTTAAACTTTAATTTCACACTCATAGTGGCATCAATACTATTTGTGGTGTCATTAACAATAATTGCTAATTTATAGTGTTGAATATCTATAGTATTTAAACGTTGTTTGTAATTTTGAGCTGAAATAGTTGAAGTAAATAGTAAAAATAAAGCAACTAATTTTAAAGAAGTTTTCATATAAAATTTATCGAATAGATTTCAAATATACACAGAAACAATCAAACAATTTGTACTACATAAGTACTTAAATACCGATTACAGTGTTAAACAAATAAACAATTCATAAATACTTCTTATCTTTACCCCCATAATATTTTAAAACCCTGTAAAATGGATTACGGAAAAGAATTTAAAAAGTTTGCAACTCAACACCAAGGAATTAACAGTATGTACTATGATAAACTGGTGAGTAGTGTAACACCATATATTATTGAAGAAAGACAATTAAACGTTGCACAAATGGATGTGTTTTCGCGTTTAATGATGGATAGAATTATTTTTTTAGGAACTGCAATTGATGATCATGTAGCAAACATTATTCAAGCACAATTGTTATTTTTAGAAAGTGTAGATAGTAGCAAAGATATATCAATTTACATCAATTCTCCTGGAGGTAGCGTGTATGCAGGCTTAGGAATGTATGATACCATGCAATTTATAAAACCTGATATAGCAACAATTTGTACAGGCATGGCAGCATCTATGGGCGCTGTATTAATGTGTGCTGGGACAAAAGGGAAACGTTCTGCATTACCACATTCTCGTGTAATGATTCACCAACCTATGGGAGGCGCTCAGGGGCAAGCTAGTGATATTGAAATTACGGCTCGTGAAATCATGAAATTAAAAGATGAATTATATCAAATAATTTCAAAACACTCTGGACAAAGTATGGAGAAAGTGAGTGAAGATTCTGATCGTGATTATTGGATGAAAGCAGATGAAGCTAAAAAGTATGGAATGATTGATGAAATTTTAATTAGAAAGTAATAGAATTTATGGCAAAGGATGAAGTTTTAGAATGTTCGTTTTGTGGAAGAAAAAAACCAGAAACTGATTTATTAATAGCTGGATTAGATGCGCATATTTGTGATAAATGTATAGAACAAGCGCACGGAATTGTATTGGAGGAAATGGCCGAGCAAAGTTCATCAACTCTTACTTCCGAATTAATTGTAAAAAAACCCAAAGAAATAAAAGCATTTATTGATCAATATATGATTGGTCAAGAAAAAGCAAAACGAGTCATGTCTGTTGCAGTTTACAATCATTACAAACGTTTATTACAACCTGAAACCAAAGGTGAAGATGAAATAGAAATAGAAAAAAGTAATATTATAATAGTTGGAGAAACTGGTACAGGAAAAACTTTAATTGCTCGAACTATTGCGAAAATGCTTAATGTACCATTTTGTATTGTAGATGCTACTGTTTTAACTGAAGCTGGTTATGTAGGTGAAGATGTTGAAACTATTTTAACTCGTTTATTGCAAGCTGCGGATTATGATGTTAAAAAAGCTGAGCGAGGTATTGTATTTATTGATGAAATTGATAAAATAGCACGCAAAGGAGATAATCCATCAATTACACGTGATGTTTCGGGTGAAGGAGTTCAGCAAGCATTATTAAAATTATTAGAAGGTTCCGTTGTAAATGTTCCACCAAAAGGAGGAAGGAAACATCCCGATCAAAAATTTATTGAAGTAAACACCAAAGATATTTTATTTATGGCCGGTGGTGCTTTTTCAGGAATTGATAAAATTATTGGAAAGCGTTTAAATCGTCAAGCCGTAGGTTATAGCGCATCTATTAAAGTTGATAAAGTTGATGAAACCAATTTATTACAATACATTATTCCAAGCGATTTAAAATCATTTGGTTTAATTCCTGAAATTATTGGACGTTTACCGGTTTTAACCTACATGAATCCTTTAGATGCAGACACATTAAGAGCTATTTTAACAGAGCCTAAAAACTCCATTATAAAACAATATCAAAAATTGTTTGAAATGGATGGTATTAATTTTACCATTAACGAAACAGCACTAGGTTATATAGTTGATAAAGCGGTTGAATATAGATTAGGAGCTCGTGGTTTGCGCTCACTTTGTGAAGCAATTTTAACCGATGCTATGTTTGAAATGCCTGGAACTGAAGAAACAGAATTAAAGATAACCAAAAAATATGCTGAAGACAGAATTAATATGTCGACTTTAAAAAAATTAAAAGCGGTTTCATAAGTTATATACAATATTAAATAGAAGGTTACCTAAAAAGTAATTAATAACATCATTCTAAACTTGTTTTGGGTTCTCATAATGATTATCAATCAAAATGGGTACGATTCTGAAACAAGTTCAGAATGACGGTTTCCAAAACTTTCTAAACAACCTCTATTTTTTATCTAAATTTTGTAATTTAGAAATCTTAAAAAATAATACTATTGATTTCCAGAAGTACTATAGATAGAGTTTTTGAAACTGCTCGTGTTGAGGAGGTTATTGGAGAATTTGTTCAGCTAAAAAAAGCAGGAAGTAATTTTAAAGGCTTGAGTCCTTTTTCTGATGAGCGAACACCTTCATTTATGGTGTCTCCAGTGAAACAAATATGGAAAGATTTTAGTACAGGTAAAGGAGGAAATGCCATTTCATTTTTAATGGAGCATGAGCACTATTCATATCCTGAAGCAATTCGGTATTTAGCAAAAAAATATAATATAGAAATAGATGAAACCGAACAAACTGATGAACAAAAAGAACAGGCAGATGAGCGTGAAAGTATGTTTTTGGTATCAGAATTTGCTAGAGATTATTTTCATAAAACGTTGTTAGAAGACAACCAAGGAAAAGCAATAGGTTTAAGTTATTTTAAAGAACGTGGTTTTAACGATGACACTATTAAAAAATTCCAATTAGGTTATTCATTAAACGAGTGGGAAGCTTTTACTTCAGAAGCATTAAATAAAGGATACAACCTTAAATATTTGGAATCTACCGGACTTACGATAGTTAAGCAAGATTTACTTTCTTCAACAGGCACAAAACAATTCGACCGTTTTAAAGGTCGCGTTATGTTTCCAATTCACAGTATGAGTGGAAGAGTGTTGGGTTTTGGAGGTCGTATTTTAACAAATGATAAAAAAGCTGCTAAATATTTAAACTCACCTGATAGTGATATTTACCATAAAAGTAATATTTTATATGGTATTCATTATGCAAAACAGGCAATAGCTAAAGAAGATAGTTGCTATTTAGTTGAAGGTTATACGGATGTGATTTCATTTCATCAATCGGGTGTTGAAAATGTAGTTTCATCTTCTGGTACAGCACTTACTGAAAATCAAATTCGATTAATTAATAGACTTACAAAAAATGTAACCATTCTTTTTGATGGTGATGCAGCAGGTATAAGAGCTTCAATTCGTGGTATTGATTTAATTTTAGAACAAGGAATGAATGTACGTGTACTTATGTTCCCTGATGGTGATGACCCAGATAGTTTTTCTAAAAAAGTTTCAAAAGAAGAATTAAAAGAATACTTACAAAATAATTCACAAGATTTTATCAATTTTAAGGTTTCTTTATTAATGAAAGAAGCACAAAATGATCCGGTAAAAAAAGCAGGTTTAATACGTGATATAGTTATTAGTATCTCTAAAATTCCAGATAGAATTCAACGAGAAGTTTACATTCAGGAATGTTCAAGAATTATGGATATTTCAGAAAATGTATTATTTAGTGAATTAGCTCAATTAGATAAAAAAGAAGGAAGAGAAGTTTCAAAAAGGTTTGCTCAACAAAGACCTTTAACACCAGTTTTAGAAAAAACAGCCCAGTTTGAAAAGATAAATGAACTTAAAAAATATGAACGAGAAATCATAAAAATTTTATTATTATATGGAAATAGTGAAGTTGAATTTGAAAACTTTGTTGCAGATGAGGAAAAGGACAATGATGAAATAAAATCTGCTAAAAAAGAATATTTTTTAAATGCTGTTTCCAATGAAATTTATTTAAACTTACAAGAAGATGAAGTTGAATTTACCGATGAAACTTTTAAGCAAATTTATTACGAAATAATCCATCAGTTAAATCAGAGTAAATCTATTTTAGTTGATGCTTTTGTGAACCATTCAAATACAGAAATAGCTAATTTAGTAACTAATATTTTAATGGATGATGAAAAGCATACGATAAGTGATTGGAGCAGAAAAGATATTGTAATTAAAAGCAAAGAAAAAGATTTACCTAAAATGGTGCTCGATGCTATTTATAATTTGAGACGTATTCTTATTGAGGAAAAATTAAAATCATTATCATTTATAAATTATAATAATGAAGAGGAACGAATTGAAAATATAGAAGCAAGTATGAATTACACTAGCTTAAAAGTTCGTTTATTTGAACGGTTAAATAGAGTGGTTTAAGGTTAATTTAAATTATTTTCTTCAGTTTTTCTTGCATCAATTATTATTTCTGAGGGATATTTATACAATTCCAAAATTTTTATAGCATTTCTAGTTTTTAATTTTCCGCTTTTTAACTTATGGTCAAAACACAATTCTTCATTTTCAATAAGTTCACTAAAATGAAATAATTCATAATTTTCTTTCACTAATAAGTCTGTTAATTCAATATCATGAGTAGAAACTAAAGCGATATGATTTTTTTTGTTTAGATAAGATAGAATTGCTTTTCCACCTGAAATTCGTTCAATGGTATTTGTTCCTTTAAAAATTTCATCGAGCACAAATAAGCAATTTTCTTCATTTTTTGCAGCATCTACCAATTCCTTAACGGTCAAAACTTCTTCTAAATAATAACTGGTATTTTTAAGTAAATTATCAGTAATTCTAATGGATGAATACACTTTGAAAAAGGGTGCAGCATATTGCTTTGCAAAACAAATGTTTAAAGTTTGAGCTAAAATACTGTTAACAGCAATTGTTCTAATAAATGTAGTTTTACCAGACATGTTTGAGCCTGTTAACAACATACTAGTATTGGTTAGGTTTATATTATTTGCTATACAGTTATCAATCAAAGGGTGATAAATTTCATTTGAAATGAGTTGTTTTTCTTTTGTGAAACTAGGTGAACAAATTTCATTTTCGCCTGCTTTTAATGATGCTACAGAAATTGCCGAATCTATTTCTCCTATAAAACAAAACATTTTTTCAATACTTTCCTTTTCTTTTGTGATGGAATCTATGAAACTAAAAAAGAGAATATATTCAACCATAAATTGAATTTTTATCAATTCAATTATAAACCAAAAAAATAAGGCATATTCATTACTTAGTTGTTTTTCAAAAGCTATAAACTCTGTTTTTGTTTGAATTTTACTTACTTTTTTTATAAATGTTAAGTCGGAAAAATGTTGTTTTATTTTATTATTTGATGAAAGTTCTTTACTTATTTTTAAAGCTTTAGAAAGTTGGTAAACAGCATTTGTATAGTATGTTACATTTTCTTTATTTTTATAATGAAATACGGTATTTATAAAAAAAACAAGGAGCAATAAAAGTGAAAATAAAGGATTGAAAAAGGTTAGAATTATCAGTAATACAGAAGTTAATGATGAAGCATAAATAAACTTTAAATATGTGGGCTTTTCAATGGGCTTATCAGTTATCAGTTTTTCTAAATCATAAGAGTTCTCAGAATTTATTTTTGATAAAATTAATTGACTTTTAAGCCTTAATGTTTCATTGTTTAAAAACAGATTACTTAATGAATCAAATTTTAATAAACTTTCAATACTGCCAATAGTTCTTAGTTTAAAGTATAAATATTGTTGCCCAATTTTTGAAGAAGTTCTATCAATAAATTTAAAAAGATCATCAATATCTAAGTCTGTTTTAACTTTCTGTGTGATGATATGGAATGCTTTATTTTTATGTTCATTATTTTTAAAATATTTTCCAATAACATAAAAATTAAAATAGTCATTTTTTTTTGGTTTCCCCCAACCTTCAGCAAACCATTTTTCTAGCTTAGAAAATCTTTTTTTTCTGGCATAATTACTATAAATAAATATAATTATTAGAACAAATAGTACTCCTAAAATCCAATTCATAGCTTTTGTTTAATTTCAATTATAAAATATAATTTATGCAATTACAATTTGTTTTGTGAAACTTTAAATCTTAAATTTACTAGGTATTTCACAAACAGGGATTGGATTCATTTTGTGTTTATTGGCATTGTTTCTTTGTTTGTAAATTGTAAAAATTTCAAGTTCTTTACCTTCAAAATTTGAAATAGTTTTACCTAATTCATCTTGTTTCATTGCCCATTCTAATTCATCATAACTTGCACCAATTTGATCTTCGTCAGTTCTACTGTCACCAAATAACCCATCGGTTGGTTGTGCTGTTTGTATAGCTGTGGGTACTTCTAAATATTTTGCAATTTCATAAACTTCAGATTTCATTAAATCAGCAATTGGACTTAAATCTACGCCGCCGTCACCATATTTAGTGAAAAATCCAACGCCAACATCCTCTACTTTATTACCTGTTCCGGCCACTAAATAACCATGCAATCCTGCAAAATAGTATAAAGTTGTCATTCTTAAACGAGCACGTGTATTTGCTAAAGATAAATTTACAGTTGCTGAACCTTCAGTTTTAGGAACTACATTTTTAAAATTTTCAAAAGTAGATGTTAAATTTACTTCAATAGAAGTAACAGCATTAAAATGTTGTTTCAGTTGTTTAATATGCTCCTTTGCTCTAGAAACCTGATTTTCACCTTGATGAATTGGCATTTCTATACATAAAACAGGGAAGCCTGTTTTTGCGCACAGTGTTGAAGTAACAGCAGAGTCTATTCCCCCAGAAATTCCAATCACAAAACCATTCACTTTTGTATTTGTAGCGTATATTTTTAACCAATCAACTATATAATCTATAACTTTTTCGGTATTCATACTTAAACTTTTTTAGTAATTTTAGCGTTTTAATAATTGAATTGTAAATATAGAAATTAATGAAGAAATTAATTGTTCTAACTATTATTTTATTAATGGTAGTTTCATGCCAAGAGAAGACTAAAAAAAAGGTAGATGTTTCAGGTATTGAAATGGAAGTTTTAGTTGAAAGATTTGAGCAAAAATTTTATAACTCAAATGAGAAAACACTTCAAGCCTTAAAAAATGAATATCCTTATTTATTTCCAACTCAAAACGATAGTGTTTGGTTGAATAAAATTCACAATGAATTTGAATTATTTAAAACATCACAAACTATTTTTGAAGATTTTAAAGAAGAAAAATTTCAAATTAAAGAGTTGTTTAAACATGTAAAATATTATCATCCTAGTTTTAAATCACCTAAAATAATTACGCTTATTACCAATTTAGATTATAAAAGTAAAGTGGTGTATGCAGATAGTTTGCTATTTGTTTCTTTAGATATGTACTTGGGAAAAAACAGTAAAGTATATCATGATTTTCCTCTGTATTTGGCACAAAATTTTGATAAATCTCATTTGGTTGTTGATATTGCGAAAGCTATAGGAGAACATTATTTTGTTTCAGGGAATAAGCGTCAGTTTATTGATGTAATGATAAATGAAGGAAAAAAAATGTATTTATTGGATAGTTATTTACCTATGATTTCTGATGCTGAAAAAATAGGATATGGAAGTGATAAATATGAATGGACAATAGCTAATGAAGCTCAAATTTGGAAATATTTTATTGAAAATAAGTTATTATATAGCTCTAACGCCGAATTATATACTCGTTTTATTGCTGATGCGCCTTTTTCAAAGTTTTATATTGATATTGATAAGCAATCTCCAGGTAAAATAGGTGTTTGGTTGGGCTGGCAAATTGTACGCTCATATATGACCAATAATAACGTAACTTTGCAGCAACTTTTACAAGCAAATACAGAAGAAATATTTAAAAATTCAAAATATAAACCAAAAAAATAATGGCGGTAAGTAGCACATCAAAAATTGAAATAACAGTTGGATTGGATGAAAATAAAATTCCAGAAAAATTACATTGGACTGCACAAGATAGTGATATTATAAATAAAGAAGCAAAAGCGGTAATACTTGCTGTTTGGGATGAAAAAACTAAAGATACACTTAGAATGGATTTATGGACAAAAGAAATGCAGATTGATGAAATGAAACAATTTTTTCATCAAACATTAGTGTCTATGGCTAATACTTTTGAGCGTGCAACAAACGATGCTAAAATGACCGCCACAATGAAAGATTTTTGTGACTATTTTGCTGAAAAATTAGAGCTAAAGAAAAAGTAATTATTCTACATTTTTTATAAGTTCAATAATTTCTTTATAATCTTCTATATTATGGAGAAAATCTTTATTAGTAACATCTACTATTAACGTATTTAGATTTTTTTCGGTTTTAATAAAAGTTGCGTAACCTTTATGTATTTTATCTAAATATTCAGGTGAAATATTTTGTTCGTAGTCTCTTCCACGATTTTTTATATTTTCTAATAAACGAGGTGTTTCTTGATAAAGATATATGTATAAATCGGGTTTTGAAATCTCATTGTACATAATATCAAACATTTTTCTATATAAAAAATATTCATCTTTTTGTAAGGTAACTTGCGCGAAAATTAATGATTTAAATATATAATAATCTGAAACTATAAAGTTTTTAAATAAATCAAATTGAGCTAAATCATCTGAAAGTTGTTGATAGCGATCTGCTAAAAAACTCATTTCCAAAGGAAATGCATAACGTTCGTTATCTTCATAAAACTTTGGTAAAAAAGGATTGTCGGCAAAGCGTTCTAATATAATTTTAGCATTAAAATCTTCAGCTATCAAATTAGTAAGTGTTGTTTTTCCAGCACCAATATTACCTTCAATGGCAATGTAATTAAATTTTTCTGATAAGCATATAGGACGTTTCAACTTCAAATACGTATTTTCAATTTTATTATCATCAGTACAATTAGCAAGGCAAACTTGTATGCGTTGTTTTTCAATTGGATGCATAAAATTTGGAGCAATTTCAGCCAAAGGAACCATCACAAATTTCCTATTTAGCATTTCTTTATGAGGCACGATTAATTCTTTTGAAAAAATAATTTCATTATCAAAAAGTAAAACATCAATATCAATAATTCTTGCTTTATATTTTTTTTCTGAAGTTCTTTTTCTGCCTAAAGAAATTTCAGTTTTACGAATAGCGTCTAATAAATTTTCAGGGTTTAAACTAGTTGAAACCTGAACACAAATATTATAAAAATCATCACTTTCAAAACCCCAAGCAGCAGTTTTATAAATTGATGAAATTTTAGCAATTGTACCTATTTCCAACGCAATTATATCTACTGCTTGTTGTAAATTTTTAAACTTGTTGCCTAAGTTACTTCCTAAGGATAAATATGTAGTTCTTACTATTTGCATAAAGTGAATACAAAGAAAAGAAAAGTATCATTTAAAAACATATCTTTGTGAGCCAACTTATAAACATTTATCATTTTTTTTATGAAATTTTTAAGAAATTTATTTGCATCAATTTTTGGAACTTTAATTGCATTGGGTATAATTTTAGTGTTGTTTTTATTAATTGCTGCAGCTTTTGGAGAAACTAAACAAATAACGGTTGCTAATAATTCAGTTTTAGAGATAAAACTAGAAACTTTGGTGAAAGATTATGCCCCAAAAAGTGACAATCCACTTGATGAAATATTGGGTATTAATGATAAAAAAATAGGGTTAAATTCAATTATAAACGCCATTGAAAATGCTAAAATCGATTCGCGAATTAAAGGAATTAGTATTACTTCTTTAGGTGTTAATGCTGGTATTGCCCAAACACAAGCAATTAGAAATAAATTATTAGAATTTAAAGAAACCGGTAAATTTATTAAAGCTTATGCTGATATTTATGACCAGAAATCTTATTATTTTAGTTCTGTTGCCGATTCTATTTTTATGAACCCCGTTGGAGCAATTGATTTTAAAGGATTATCTTCAGAAATACTATTTTATAAAGATTTAGAAGAAAAATCAGGTGTAAAAATGGAAGTTATTAGGCACGGAAAATATAAAAGTGCAGTAGAGCCTTTTTTATACAATGAAATGAGTGCTGATAACAGAAATCAAATTACTGAGTTTTTAACATCTATTTGGAATGAAATGATTGTTGAAATTTCAAAAAGCAGAAATATTTCAACTGAAAACTTAAATGCTATTGCAGATAATTTATTTGCTAGAAATGCAACTTTAGCTATTAAAAATAAAATTGTTGATGGTGCTTTATATCAGGATGAATACAACAATAAATTAAAACAAGCATTAGGTTTAACACTTGATGATGATTTAAATAAAATTTCTATTTTAGATTATATTTCAACAGGAAAAGGTAGAGTACAATCTTCGGCTTCAGATAAAATTGCTGTTATATATGCGCAAGGTGAAATTATTTATGGAAAAGGAAATGAAGATTTAATTGGGCAAGATTTAATTATAAAAGCATTAAAAAAGGCTAGAAATAATAGTAGTGTAAAAGCGATAGTTTTAAGAGTAAATTCACCAGGTGGAAGTGCATTGGCTGCTGAATTAATTTGGAGAGAATTAGAATTGACCAAAAAAGAATTGCCAATTGTTGTTTCTATGGGTAATGTAGCTGCCTCAGGTGGTTATTATTTAGCGTGTAATGCAGATAGAATTTTTGCAGAACCTACAACAATTACGGGGTCTATTGG
Source organism: Lutibacter sp. (assembly GCF_046055765.1). Classification (GTDB taxonomy): domain Bacteria; phylum Bacteroidota; class Bacteroidia; order Flavobacteriales; family Flavobacteriaceae; genus Lutibacter. Next base: position 28,370 of record NZ_JASFZF010000033.1, read on the forward strand.
TGTTTTTGGAGTAATTCCAAATTTTAGTAAATTAGCTAATAATATTGGAGTTAATGCGCAACAAGTAAGTACAAATAAAGGTGCAAATTATAGCGTTTTTGAACCTATGACAGATGAATTTAGAGCAGTTACAATTGAAGGTGTTGAAGCTGTTTATACTACTTTTTTAGAAAGAGTTTCCACGGGGAGAAATATGACAATAGAGGCTGTAGATAAAATAGCACAAGGTAGGGTTTGGTCTGGTGTAGATGCATTAAATAATGGTTTAGTAGATGAGTTAGGGAATTTGGAAGATGCCATTTTGTTTGCTGCTGAATTAGTTGAAATTACAGATTTTAAAGTGCGTAATTATCCAAGCTACAAAAAGGAATTAGAAGATAGGTTTAAGAGTTTACCTTTTGTAAAAACAACAGAAAAAGTTTTAATAGAAGAATTAGGTGAGGAAAATTATAAAATATATCAAACTATAAAAGAATTCTCAAAATTAAATGGAATTCAAGCTAGATTGCCTTTTGAAATTAATATTAATTAAATACGCTTAAAAGAAACAAAACTATAATCGTACTTGTTTTTATCATCTGCTTTAAAATTTTCTCTTGAAATTTCTTTCCAAATAGTTGTATCTATTTTTGGGAAAAAAGCATCGGCTTCAAATAAATGGTGAACAAAAGTTAAATCTAATTTATCTGCAATTTCTATTGCTTGTTTGTAAATTTCAGCTCCACCTAAAATAAAAGGATTTTCATCTTCTTTGGAGGCTTCAATAGCTTCTTGTAGTGAATTAACAATCACACAACCTTCAGCTTTAAAATTAGTATTACGTGTAATTATAATATTTGTTCTATTTGGTAGTGGTTTTCCTAATGATTCATAAGTTTTTCTACCCATAATCACTTTATGATTAGACGTTACTTTTTTAAATCGTTTTAAATCTGCAGGTAAATGCCAAATAAGTTGATTGTCTTTTCCTAAAGCATTGTTTTCAGCTATCGCAGCTATAATAGTTATCATTCTTTTGTTAAATTATCTTGAGAATTCTCCTTTTTTTTTAATTCTGAGGCATAATGCTCGCTTTCTAATTTGGCAATTTTAAGTTTTTGTTTAATAACCAATTTTTCGGTTTGTTTTCGCTCCCAATCTTTTCCCATAAAACGGTGGGTAATAAATACATTTACAAAATGAAGTATCAAAATAAAGAGCCATACTATTACTACCCAAACAAACCAGTTTTCAATATAATTTTCACCTACTTTTAGTAATTTATTAAGTATAATTAAAAATACGGAACCTATTAAAAAAAGTACAAAATGAAAATATAATTGTTTTTTTTGCTTTATACGATTTCTTGCATTTTCATATAATTCGTGTTGTTCCTTCATAGTGATTATAATTACATACTTTTAACCCATTCTTTAATATAAGAAGAGAAATCTTCAGTTTCATTGATATCTTGATGTTGTATTTTTTCATTTGCCAATGCTAAAAATTTTGAAATATTTTTATCAGAAGTATTAAAAACATGTTCAATAGACTTCAAAAGGTTAGTATCATCAATTTCTATGATTCGTTGAATTATTTTATTTTTTAGTTGTAGCGTATCCATTGTTTTTCTTTTTTAGCTATAAATTTATTAAATGTTTCTGAATTAGGTACTTTAAGGATTGAAAAGTTTTCAATTTTATCTTATTGCCAGGGTGTTTTACGAATTTTATGAGGTTTTTTCATTTCAACTCTTACAGCTAAAGGTAAAGAATATTTGACAGAAGTGGGTTTGTTATTTATAGTACCAGGAACAAATTTTGGTATTAATTGTAATACTCGTTTTGTCTCTAATTCAAGATCTTTATGTGGAGCCCTAATTTTTAAATTATCAATTTCCCCCATTTTATTAATACTAAAAATAATATAGATCTTTTTTATTCCTGGAGTAATATTTTTTATTTGATTCGTTCTAAATTTATTTAAAAAATGAGAATTTATCTTTTTTGAAAAACACTTACGTTTGTTTTTCTCTTTTTCACAGCCTTTATAAATAGGAAATGTTTCTGTAATTTCTTCTGATTGAGCATCAATTTTATTAATTGATAATAGAATAATCAATAGATAAATAATTTTTTTCATTTTGCAATTTTTAAACTGAAACTCTTCCTTTAATGTGAGAATGTGGATTATAATTGTTTAACGTAAAATCTTCAAAGGTGAAATCAAATATATTTTTTACAGAAGGATTTATTTCCATAGTTGGTAATTCTCTTGTTTCTCTAGACAATTGTAATTTAATTTGTTCACTATGGTTACTATAAATATGCGCATCTCCAAACGTATGAATAAAATCGCCAGGTTTTAAATTACAAACTTGTGCCATCATCATTGTAAATAGCGCATAAGATGCGATGTTAAAAGGAACTCCTAAAAAAATATCGGCACTACGTTGGTATAATTGGCAAGATAATTTACCGTTAGTTACATAGAATTGGAAAAATGCATGGCAAGGTGGCAATGCGGCTTTATTGTTTGCAACATTTTCTGAAAAAGAAACTGATGTATCGGGTAAAACACTTGGATTCCAAGCAGAAATTAACATTCTTCTACTATCTGGATTTGTTTTTATAGTTTCAATAACTTCAGTAATTTGATCAATACCTTCACTATTCCAATTACGCCATTGATGCCCATACACAGGTCCTAAATCTCCATTTTCATCAGCCCAAGCATCCCAAATTTTTACATTATTATTATTTAAATATTCAATATTAGTATCGCCTTTTAAAAACCATAGTAATTCATGAATAATAGATTTTAAATGTAGTTTTTTTGTGGTTAACATTGGAAAACCGTTACTTAAATCAAAACGCATTTGATATCCGAAAACACTTTTTGTGCCTGTTCCAGTTCTATCTTTTTTAATAGTACCGTTATTTTGTACGTGCTTTATTAAATCTAAGTATTGTTTCATTTAAAATAGAATTTAAGCGAGTTTTTTAATGATGCACGTTTTTTATAGTATCTGGGTTGTGTTTATATTTAAAGATTAACCCAAAAACTATTGCTAAAACTAAGGCATAAGCTGCAAAAATCATCCATATAGAAAACCAATCTCTACCAGTTTCAGTTGTAAATTGTTGGACAATATATCCACTACTTAATCCTCCAATTATGGCTCCTACACCATTTGTAAGTAAAATAAATAATCCTTGGGCACTTCCTCTATATTTGGTATCGGTTTCTGTTTCAATAAATAAGGAGCCTGAGATATTGAAAAAATCAAAGGCTGCACCATAAACTACCATGGAAAGAATAAGATATCCTAGTCCAATACCCTCTGGAGACCCAATTCCGAATAATCCAAAACGTAAAAACCAGGCCAGCATACTCATAATCATTACAACTTTAATTCCAAATCGTTTTAAAAAGAAAGGAATAGTTAAAATAAATAACGTTTCAGAAACCTGAGATAAGGCAATTAAAGTGTTTGAATTAGTTACCGCAAATGAGTCAGGATAGTTTTCTTTAAAACTTCTTAAAAATTCAGATGCCCATGCGTTGGTAATTTGAAGAACAATACCTAACAACGTAGAAAAAATGAAAAATACGGCTATTTTATACTCTTTAAATAAAACAAAAGCATCTAACCCTAATCTTTCTGTCAAAGATTTATTGGAAGAAGTTGACAAAGGAACATTTGGTAAAGTAAAAGAGTAAATACCCATTATTAATGAAATTACCATTGCAAAGTAAAATTGCATATTACTTTGAGCCCAACCAAACGTACCTACAGAAACTTCGGCAATTATAAAACCAATAGTTCCCCAAACTCTAATTTTTGGAAAAACTTTTATTACATCAAAGTTGTTAGTGGTTAAAATACTATAAGAAACGGTATTTGCAAGACCTAACGTTGGCATATAAACAGTAAGATACCCTAATATTAGCCAAAAAAACAAGTCAAAATCGTTAGTTTGGGCTAAATAAAACATGAAAATTGCACCAATAAGATGTAAAATCCCTAATAATTTTTGGGCATTTATGTATTTATCGGCAATAATACCTATTATACCAGGCATTACAACAGATGCTATACCTAAAGTAGTGAATATTTTTCCTATTTGAAAGCCTTCAAATTTTAATTGTCCACCTAAATAACCTCCTAATGAGATTAGCCAAGCTCCAAATACGAAAAGTTCAAAGAAATTTAATACGGTTAAGCGAAATTTGATATTCATGTTTATAATGTTCTTTTATTGATTTCATCACGAATTTTTGCGGCTAATTCGTAATCTTCTTGTTGAATTGCAATATTCAATTTTTCATTTAATTGTTTCAGTGTTTCTTTAGAAAAAGAAGTTTCTTTTCCCTCAGGTATAGGTTCGTCTATTAAATTTTCAATACTTAAAGGATCTTCATCAATGGTTAAAGTATCTTTCATTTTTAAATAAATTCCTGCTTTATCAAGTATGTTTTCATAAGTAAAAATTGGTGCATCAAAACGAGTTGCTAAAGCAATAGCATCTGAAGTTCTTGTGTCAATAATTTCTTCAATTTTATCGCGTTCGCAAATTAAACTTGAATAAAAAACACCATCAACTAACTTATGAATAATTACTTGTTTTATAATAATATGAAACCTATCTGCAAATGTTTTAAAAAGGTCGTGGGTAAGTGGGCGAGGTGGTTTAATTTCTTTTTCTAGTGCAATAGCTATAGATTGTGCTTCAAAAGCACCTATAACAATAGGTAAGGTTCTTGTGCCGTTTACTTCGCTGAGCACTAATGCATAAGCGCCACTTTGGGTTTGACTATACGATATACCTTTAATATTTAGACGAACTAAACTCATAAATTAAAATTAACAAAAAAGGCTATCTAATCAAAGGACTTTGATGTCCTAATAATTAGACAGCCTTAATAAGAGGCACAATTTAACAAAATTATGCGTTATTTGCTTTAAATTCTTTTAACTTTTCAATTAATTTTGGAACAACTTCAAAAGCATCACCAACAATACCATAATCGGCAGCTTTAAAGAAAGGAGCTTCGGGGTCTGTATTAATGACTACTTTTACTTTTGAGGAGTTTACTCCTGCTAAATGTTGAATTGCTCCTGAAATTCCAATTGCAATATATAAGTTTGAAGCTACAGGCTTCCCTGTTTGTCCAACGTGTTCACTGTGTGGTCTCCAACCTAAATCTGAGACCGGTTTAGAGCACGCAGTTGCTGCTCCTAAAACATCGGCTAAATCTTCAATAATTTTCCAGTTTTCAGGACCTTTTAAACCTCTTCCTCCTGAAACTACTATATCTGCATCAGCAATAGTAACTTTACCAGTAGTTTGTTCAATTGCTTCTGAAGTTAAGCCACTTTCAACTATTGATGGAGAAAACTCTTCAATATTTCCAGCTACTTGATTTTCAATTAAACCAAAAGAATTTTTTGCTAATGAAATAACTTTACATTCAGTATTTACTACTGTATTATTAAATGCTTTATTTGAAAAAGTTTTTCTTTTAAGAGTAAAAGGTGAAGTAGAACTTGGTAATGAAACAACATTATTTGCATAACCAGCATTTAAATTAACAGCAACTGTTGGAGCAAGATATAATCCGTTTGAATTTGAATCAATAATTACAACTTGTGATTCTTCTTTTTCGGCTGCCTGTTTAATAATATTTGCATATATTTTGGTATTAAAAGTATTTAATGCATCATTTGAAACAGTTAAAACTTTCTCTGCTCCATACGCATATAATAAAGTAGGGTCTACAGGATTTATGGCTAATACTACTACATTTGTTCCTAATTGTTCGGCTATTTTTTTTCCGTAAGAAGTTACTTCAAAAGCAGATTTCTTAAATTTTCCTTCCGATGTTTCGGCAAAAACTAAAACTGACATATATTTTTGTTTGTTAAATCGTTTAATTATTATATTACTTTGGCTTCATTATGTAATAAACTAATAAGTTCATCAACATTATCGGCATCAACTAATTTACAAGCTGACTTTACGGCTTGTTTTTCAAAAGAAACTATTGTAGTTGCTGGATCACTATTTATTGGCTCAACAATAGCTAGTGGTTTTTTTCTTGCCATCATAATTCCACGCATATTTGGTATACGCAAATCTCTTTCTTCAACTAACCCTTTTTGACCTGCAATAATTAAAGGTAAATTTGAAGATAATACTTCTTTTCCACCGTCAATTTCACGTGAAATAGTAGCCTTGTCACCTTCAATTTCTAAACCTATACAAGCATTTACAAAACTATAACCTAGTAATGCAGCAATCATTCCAGGAACCATTGCCCCGTTATAATCACTAGATTCTTTTCCTGCAAGCACTAAATTGTAACCGCCATTTTTTACCACTTCGGCTATTTCTTTAGCAACAGCTAATCCATCAGTAGGTTCAGCATTTACTCTAATTGCATCATCAGCTCCAATAGCTAAAGCTTTGCGTAAAGTAGGTTCAGTAGAAACATTTCCAACATTAACAACAGTAACTGTTGCTCCTTGTTTTTCTTTAAACCACATAGCTCTTGTTAATGCAAATTCATCATAAGGGTTTATTACATATTGCACACCATTACCATCAAATTTAGAATCATTTTCTGTAAAATTAATTTTTGAAGTAGTGTCTGGAACGTGACTTATACAAACTAATATTTTCATTTTATTATGTATTTTAAATATTTTGGTATAAAATTAAAAAAGCTTTTTATTAATAGTGACGAATATACTACTTTTTTTTAAAATACTATGCGTGCATAGTAAAATTTTATAAGACACTATTTTTTTGATTCTAATTTTAGAAATGCTTACTTTTGCAAATCTTAAAATAAGATACAATGAAGACGATACAATTTAGAGAAGCTATTTGTGAAGCAATGAGCGAAGAAATGCGAAGAGATGAATCTATTTTCTTAATAGGAGAAGAGGTTGCTGAATATAATGGTGCATATAAAGCTTCAAAAGGAATGTTAGATGAATTTGGAGCAAAACGTGTAATAGATTCTCCAATTGCCGAGTTAGGTTTTACTGGTATTGCAGTTGGTTCAGCAATGAATGGTAACAGACCAATTGTAGAGTTTATGACTTTTAACTTTTCTTTAGTTGGGATTGATCAAATTATAAATAATGCTGCTAAAATTAGACAAATGTCTGGTGGGCAATTACCTTGCCCTATTGTTTTTAGAGGGCCAACTGGTTCTGCAGGACAATTAGGAGCTACACATTCACAAGCATTTGAAAATTGGTTTGCTAACACACCAGGTTTAAAAGTAATTATACCTTCAAACCCGTATGACGCAAAAGGATTATTAAAAGCTGCTATTAGAGATAATGACCCTGTAATTTTTATGGAATCAGAACAAATGTACGGTGATAAAATGGAAATTCCTGAAGGAGAATACATTATCCCAATAGGTGTTGCAGATGTAAAAAGAGAAGGAACAGATGTTACCATTGTTTCATTTGGAAAAATAATTAAAGAAGCATATAAAGCTGCTGAAGTTTTAGAAAAAGAAGGAATTTCAGTAGAAATTTTAGATATGCGTACGATTAGACCAATGGATTTTGATGCGATTTTTAAATCGGTTAAAAAAACGAATAGGTTAGTTGTTTTAGAAGAATCTTGGCCATTTGCAAGTATTTCTTCTGAAATTACATTTCAAGTACAAGAAAATGTATTTGACTATTTAGACGCTCCAATAAAAAGAATTACAACGGCTGATACACCTGCACCATACTCTCCAGTTTTATTAGAAGAATGGTTACCAAACTTTAATGATGTTGTGAAAGCTGTTAAAGAAGTATTATATATAAAATAAAGGCATAGAATTTGCGTTATAAATTCCTTTCTAGTTTTATCTTGAGAGGAATTTTTTAGTATTATGAAAAAATTTAAGTTACTTAGTTTACTATTAATATTCACTGTTTCAGCTACTTTTTCACAAGTGAAAATTAGCGGGGTTGTTAAAGATGAACAAAATGAAACAGTTCCTTTTGCTAACATTGTTTTTGTTGGCTCAACTACAGGAACTGTTTCAGACGAAAACGGAAAATTTTACTTAGAATCTGATAAAACATATACTAAAGTAAAAGTTTCATTTATAGGTTTTGAACCGAAAACTGTAACTGTAAAAAGTAGAGACTTTAATTTGATAATTACATTAAAAGAAGCTGCTTCAAAATTAAAAGAAGTGTTTATTTATAGTGGAAAAATTAAGAAAAAAGGAAATCCCGCTATTGCAATTTTGAAAAAGATTTGGGCTAAAAAACGTCAAAATGGTATTTATTTATTCGATCAATATGAATACGAAAAGTATGAAAAATTAGAATTCGATTTAAATAATGTAGATAGCGCTATGAAAAAAAGCAAACTTTTTAAAGGAATGGAGTTTGTTTTTGAAGGTATTGATACTTCTAGAATTACAGGAAAAGCTTTTTTGCCAATTTTTATCAATGAATCTGTTTACAAATCGTATGGAACTAATAAAAATGGAAAAAGTTTTCGAGAAGATTTAATTGCAAATAAAAATTCAGGATTCGATTCTAATCAAAATGTAATAGCATTTATTAAAGATTTATATGTTGAATACAATATTTACGATAGCTATATTAAAATTTTCGACAAAAGTTTTGTGAGCCCAATTTCAAAAGCTTCAGGAATTTCAACCTATAATTACGTGTTAACTGATAGTGCTTATATAGACAATAAGTGGTGTTACAATATTTTATATTACCCAAGAAGAAAAAATGAATTAACATTTAAAGGTGACTTTTGGGTAAATGATACCACATTTGCCGTAAAGGAAATTAATATGCAAGCTACGCGTAGTGCAAATATAAACTGGGTGAAAGACATTTATATTGAACAGGAATTTGATGTTTTGAATGACTCTGTATTTCTACTGAAAAGAGATTACATGTTATCTGACTTTAGCTTTAAGAAAAAAGAAAAATCAAAAGGTGTATACGGAAGAAGAACAACCATGTATAAAGACTATGATTTTAATAAAGTAAAAGAAGCTAAGTTTTATAATAAAGAAATAGACGTTTACGATGTTTCTATATACAACAAAAATGATAATTACTGGAATGCTGGCAGACAAGAAAAATTAAACAAAAACGAGAAAGGTATTTACAAATTGTTAGATACTTTAACAACTGTTCCTAAATTTAAAAGAATCTACAATTTAGTTTCAATTTTAGGATCAGGGTATATAGAGTTTAATAAATTTGATTATGGTGATATTTTTTCAACTATTGGAAAAAATGATGTTGAAGGATGGCGTTTACGGGTAGGAGGAAGAACATTTTTAGGTGGTAGTGAGCCTTGGCGTTTACAGGGTTATACAGCTTACGGTTTTGACGATCAAAAATTTAAGTATGGCTTATCTGGTAAATGGATGCTTAATCCAAAAAGCAGATTAATAATTGGTGGTGGAAATAGGCGAGATGTTGAACAAATAGGTGTTAGTTTAACAACAACTAATGATGTTTTGGGACGTAGCTTTGCATCTTCAACACTGTTTTCGAGTGGTGATAATACAAAGCTTACAAATATAAATTTATCGAATTTATTTATCTCAATTGAACCTAGAAAAAATTTAGAATTTCGATTGGGTGCTTCTTATAGAACTTTAGAATCCGCTTCACCAAAAACATTTAATTTAGATTATTGGGTAGATGAAGCAGCTACTATTAAAAAATCTAGTAGCATTCAATCTGAAATAGATTTTTCAGTAAAATATACTCCTAATAGAAAAACAATAGGTTATGGCGTTGAACGTAATGAAGTAACAGATACCTATTCAACCTTATTTTTAAATTATTCTAGAGGAATTAAAGGGATTTTTAATAGTAATTTTAACTATCAAAAAATTCAATTTTATTATCGCCAGCCAATACTAATTGGTGGTTTTGGCAGAATGTTTACTACTTTTGAAGTAGGAAAAACATTTGGAGAAGTTCCTCTAGGTTTATTAAGTGTAGTTCCAGGGAATCAATCTTATTTCACCATTGAAAACACCTATTCATTATTAGATTATTACGAATTTGTGACCGACAGCTATGCTTCAATACATGTTGAACACAATTTTAATGGTCGATTTTTTTCGAGAGTGCCACTACTAAGAAAATTAAATTTACGAGAAATTGTAAGTATAAAAGGTGTTTGGGGTGAAATTTCAGATAAAAATAGCGCACTAAATGCTTCAAATATTAAGTATGTTGCTCCAACAAAAGGGTATTATGAATACAGTGTAGGAGTTGGCAATATATTTAAAGTGTTTAGAATAGATTTTAGTTGGAGAGGGAATTATAAAAACACACCAGGAGCAAATAATTTCGCAATTAAAGGAGCTTTCGGCTTTCATTTCTAAATTTCAGAATAAATTAACAATTGTACATTCAGAATTATGTATTTTTGCCAAAAAAATCAGAGAAAATGAATTCAAAAACCAAAAGAACGTTCGATGTACTAATCGAAATACCAAAAGGAAGTAGAAATAAGTACGAGTATGATTTTACCTTAAATAAAATTAGGTTCGATAGAATGTTATTCTCATCAATGATGTATCCTGGTGATTACGGTTTTATTCCAGAAACATTAGCTTTAGATAAAGATCCTCTAGATATTTTGGTTTTGGGAAGTGAACCAACTTTTCCAATGTGTGTGATGGAAGTTAAAGCTATTGGTGTTTTTCATATGACTGATGAAAAAGGACCTGATGAAAAAATAATATGTGTGCCTGTATCAGATCCAATTTGGAATCAATTAAATGATATTTTAGATATGAATCCACATCAGGTAAAAGAAATTGAACATTTTTTTCAAGTTTATAAAGATTTAGAAGAAAAAAAAGTTGATGTAGGTGGTTGGGGAGATAAAAGTGAAGCCTATGATATTTTAGATAAATGTATTGAAAGATACAATTTAAGTGAACATAAAAAAAAGAGAACATTTACCATATAATTTTATCAAAAAAAATCCTTTCAAAATATGAAGGGATTTTTTTTGATAAAACCATTGCGAAAACGTTTGAAAATACTATTTTTAGCCCCATCTAAACAAATAATTAAACTTAATTAATATATAATGGATTTATTAATCAAATTTTTACCACTTTTTGGAATTTTAGCGCTTGCATTTGTCGTTGTAAAAAATGCTTGGGTTACTAAACAAGATTCTGGAAATGAAAAAATGTCAAAAATTGCAAAACACATTGCAGATGGAGCAATGTCATTCTTAAAAGCAGAGTATAAAATATTGGCTATTTTTGTTGTTACAGTTGCTATCTTATTGTTTTTTAAAGGAACTTATGAAGAGGGTTCAAACGGAATGATAGCATTGTCATTTGTTGTTGGAGCAATTTGTTCTGCTTTAGCAGGTTTTATAGGTATGAAAGCAGCTACAAAAGCAAATGTAAGAACAACACAAGCAGCAAGAACTTCATTAGGAAAAGCATTAGAAGTTGCTTTTGCAGGTGGTGCAGTTATGGGATTAGGAGTTGTTGGATTAGGTGTTTTAGGTTTAAGTGGTTTATTTATGATTTACCAAATGATGTGGCCTGGAGCTGAAAATTTAGCAATGGTATTAAATGTACTTTCAGGATTTTCATTAGGAGCTTCATCTATTGCATTATTTGCACGTGTTGGAGGAGGAATATATACAAAAGCAGCCGATGTTGGAGCCGATTTAGTTGGTAAAGTTGAAGCAGGTATTCCTGAAGATCATCCATTAAACCCTGCAACTATTGCAGATAATGTAGGTGATAATGTAGGTGATGTTGCTGGTATGGGAGCCGATTTATTTGAATCGTATGTAGGTTCAATTATAGGGACAATGGTATTAGGAGCCTATATTTTTACTCCAGAATTTGACGGTTTAGGAGCAGTTTATTTGCCATTGGTTTTAGCTGCTGTAGGAATTGTGATGTCTATCTTTGGAACATTATTTGTTAAAGTAAAAGATGGTGGATCTCCTCATAAAGCATTGAATCTTGGTGAATTTGGATCTGGGTTTTTAATGATTGTAGCTTCTTATTTTATAATTAATGCCATGTTACCTGAGTCTGTTGAAGGATTACCATTTGGTGCTATGGGTGTTTTTTATGCTACTATTGCTGGTTTATTAGCTGGTTTTGGTGTTGGAAAAATCACAGAATATTATACTGGAACTGGGAAAAAGCCTGTATTGTTTATTATGAAGCAATCAGAAACTGGTTCAGCAACAAATATTATTGCAGGATTAGGTGTTGGAATGATGTCAACAGCTGTTCCAATTTTATTAATTGCAACTGCAATTATTGTTTCTCATTATTTTGCTGGTTTGTATGGTATTGCAATTGCAGCCGTTGGGATGTTAGCAAATACAGGTATTCAATTAGCAGTAGATGCTTACGGACCAATTTGTGATAATGCTGGGGGAATTGCTGAAATGGCAGAATTACCAAAAGAAGTACGCCAACGTACTGATAAATTAGATGCAGTTGGGAATACAACTGCAGCGGTAGGTAAAGGATTTGCAATTGCTTCTGCAGCTTTAACCGCTCTAGCATTGTTTGCAGCTTTTATGAAAACAGCAAACGTTACTTCAATTGACGTTTCTCACCCAACTATTATGGCAGGACTTTTAGTAGGTGGTATGTTACCATTTGTATTTTCAGCGTTATCTATGAATGCTGTAGGCCGTGCAGCAATGGCTATGATTGAAGAAGTTCGTCGTCAATTTAGAGATATTCCTCAATTGAAGGCAGCATTAGAAGTAATGCGTAAGTATGATTCTGATATGTCTAAAGCAACCCCTGAAGATAGAAAAATATTTGATGCTGCTGATGGATATGCTGAATATGAAAAATGTGTAGAAATTTCTACAGATGCATCAATTAAAGAAATGGTATTACCAGGATTATTAGCATTATTAGTGCCAGTAGCAGTAGGGTTTATTGGTGGAGCTGAAATGTTAGGAGGAGTATTGGCTGGGGTTACAACTTCAGGAGTTTTGATGGCTATTTTTCAATCGAATGCAGGTGGAGCTTGGGATAATGCAAAAAAAATGATTGAAGAGCAAGGTAAAAAAGGAACAGCAGCTCATAAAGCATCCGTTGTTGGAGATACCGTTGGAGATCCATTTAAAGATACTTCAGGACCTTCATTAAATATTTTATTAAAATTAATGTCTGTTGTAGCATTGGTAATTGCACCAAGCATTGCTATGACAAGTGATAGTGGTGTTGTTAATCAACAAGAGGTTTCAGAAGAAATTATGAACGTTCAAAAACCAGATGTAAAAACAGTTGAAATAAAAATTGAAAAGACGACTAATGATGATGGTACAGTTAAAGCCATTGTGACTACTACAACAACTCAAAATAATGAAACAACTATAGAAGATAAGGTTTTTGAAGGAACTGATGAAGAAGTTAATGCGAAATTAGAAGCACTTAAAGATGTTAAATCATCAATAAAAAAGATAAAAGTTAAAGAAGTTTTAGAAAAGAAATCTTAAAAGCCTTTAATCATAAACAATAAAAAAGCTCACCATTGGCGGGCTTTTTTATTGTTTAAAGTTTTTATAGTTAGAATAATCCGTTTATTTGAGCGTCAATTTTGTCAATAACAGAACCTAAATCTTCTTGATTATCAACAAAATCTAAATCATC
>NZ_JASFZF010000034.1:0-5693 GCF_046055765.1 Lutibacter sp.
GCTCAATGTCAAGATCAAAAATCTCAACATAAAAACAAGGAAAAAGCAATGAAAGTATTGCGTTCTCGTTTATACGAACAAGAATTAGAAAAAAAATTAGCTGCAGATTCAGCTAAAAGAAATTCGCTAGTTGCTAGTGGAGATCGTTCTGCAAAAATTAGAACCTATAATTATCCTCAAGGTCGTGTTACTGAGCATAGAATTGGTTTAACCTTATACAATTTATCAAATGTAATTAATGGTGATATTCATAAAATTGTAGAAGAATTAAAATTGGCTGAAAATACTGAAAAACTAAAAGAATTAGGAGAGGTATTATAATAAATAATTATCACTGAATATAAAAAGCAAGAGCAGTAGGCTCTTGCTTTTTTATGTTTTAAAGTCAAATTTTATAGTTTAATAATAAAACTAACAGCATATATTTGCGGATTTTAAAATGGATGCAATAAAAAAATAATAGTACTCTTAATAGGATTTACGTACATGATTACAATTAATGATATTTCGGTGCAATTTGGAGGAACAACATTGTTTGACAATGTCTCATTTGCAATTAATGAAAATGATAAAATTGCCTTAATGGGTAAAAATGGCGCAGGAAAATCTACACTATTAAAAATAATTGCAGGTGTTAAAAAACCTTCTTCGGGGAATGTTTCAGTACCTAAAGAAGCAAAAATAGCCTATTTGCCACAACATTTATTAGCTAAAGATAATACATCAGTTTTTGAAGAAACTTCAAAGGCTTTTGACGAAGTTATTAAAATGAAAGCTAAAATTGATGCAATTAATGAAGCTCTTACGGTTCGTACAGATTATGAAAGTGATGAGTATATGAAATTAATTGAACGTGTTTCAGAATTAAGTGAGGCATTTTATTCAATGGAAGAAATAAACTATGAAGCCGAAGTTGAAATAGTATTAAAAGGGCTAGGTTTTGTGCGTAAAGATTTTACACGTTTAACTTCAGAATTTTCTGGAGGTTGGCGTATGAGAGTAGAATTAGCTAAAATATTATTACAAAAACCCGATTTAATTTTGTTGGATGAGCCAACAAATCATATAGATATTGAAAGTGTACAATGGTTGGAAAATTTTCTGTTAAATTCTGCAAATGCTGTAATTGTTATATCTCATGATAGAACGTTTGTAGATAATATAACTAATAGAACAATTGAAGTTACTATGGGGAGAATTTACGATTATAAAGCTACATACTCTCATTATTTAGAATTAAGGAAAGATAGAAGATTACACCAGCAAAAAGCATATAAAGAACAACAAAAAATGATTGCTGAAAATACAGAATTTATTGAGCGATTTAAAGGAACCTACTCAAAAACAAATCAAGTGCAATCCCGTGTAAAAATGTTGGAGAAATTACAACTTATTGAAGTAGATGAAATAGATAATTCAGCACTGCGTTTAAAATTTCCTTCTTCTCCAAGAAGTGGTCAATATCCTGTTGTTATTAGTGACTTATCTAAAATTTATGACGAACATATTGTTTTTAGAAATGCTAATTTAGTTATTGAAAGAGGCGAAAAGGTTGCTTTTGTAGGGAAAAACGGAGAAGGTAAATCAACAATGATTAAAGCAATTATGGGAGAAATTGATTTTCAAGGAACTATGGAAATTTCTCATAATGTCAAAATTGGATATTTTGCTCAAAATCAAGCGTCATTATTAGATGAAAGTTTAACAGTTTTTGAAACGATAGACCAAATTGCTGTTGGAGATATTCGAACTAAAATTAAAGCAATGCTAGGAGCTTTTATGTTTAGTGGAGATGATACAACTAAAAGGGTAAAAGTATTATCGGGAGGTGAAAAAACACGATTAGCTATGATAAAATTATTATTAGAGCCAGTGAATTTATTAATTTTAGATGAGCCTACAAATCATCTAGATATGAAAACTAAAGATATAATTAAAGATGCGTTAAAAGATTTTGAAGGAACCTTAATTTTAGTTTCACATGATAGAGATTTCTTAGATGGTTTAGCTGAAAAGGTTTTTGAGTTTGGTAATAAACGTGTAAAAGAGCATTTTGAAGACATTACAGGTTTTATGGAACTTAAAAAAATGGAAAGTTTAAGTGAAATTGAAAAACAATAAAAACCAATTTAGTTTTAAGGTATAAAAAAACCCAATCAATTGATTGGGTTTTTTATATATAAGCAAGAAATTAAAATCTATTTTACTTGATCTACGACAGCCTTAAAAGCTTCTGGGTTGTTCATAGCTAAATCTGCAAGAACCTTACGGTTCAATTCAATATTATTAGCTTTAACTTTTCCCATAAACTGTGAGTAAGACATTCCATACTGACGAGCTCCAGCGTTAATACGTTGAATCCATAATCCACGGAATGTTCTTTTTTTGTTTTTACGGTCTCTATAAGAATAAACCATTCCTTTTTCAACCGCATTTTTTGCTACTGTATAAACGTTTTTTCTACGTCCAAAGTAACCTTTTGTTTGCTTCAATATCTTTTTTCTTCTAGCTCTTGAAGCAACTGAATTTACTGATCTTGGCATAATTTCAATTTGTTTTTTGTAGTAGGCGGTAAAAATTACTTTACACTTGTATTGGCACTACTCCAAGGTTAATAATTAAATTCCCTGTAACTTTATTATTTTAAAGTTAACTGTTGTAAAATGTTAGCTCTATCTGATTTATGTACTAAACCATCATGAGTTAACTTTAATTTACGTTTTTTGCTTTTTTTAGTCAAAATATGACTTTTAAAAGCATGCTTTCTTTTAATTTTTCCAGAACCAGTAAGCTTAAAACGCTTCTTAGCACTAGATTTGGTTTTCATTTTAGGCATCTTTCTTCTACTTTTTTTATCTTGCTTATTATCTTATTTCTTTTTTGGGGCTAAGTACATAATCATACGTTTCCCTTCTAACTTAGGCATTTGCTCCACTTTACCATATTCTTCAAGTTCTGTTGCCAGCCTTAAAAGTAATATATGTCCTTGATCCTTATAAATAATTGATCTTCCTTTAAAAAATACAAATGCTTTTAATTTTGCACCATCTTGCAAAAATTTAATTGCGTGTTTCTTTTTAAATTCAAAATCGTGTTCATCTGTATTAGGACCAAATCTAATTTCTTTAACTATTACCTTTGTAGCTTTAGATTTTTGTGCTTTTTCCCGCTTTTTTTGCTCGTATAAAAATTTCTTATAATCAATTATTTTACAAACAGGCGGATTTGCTTTGGGAGATATCTCAACCAAATCCAGTTCTTGTTCTCTAGCTAATGATTTTGCTTTAGAAATTGAATATACACCAACTTCTACGTTATCACCTACTAAACGTACTTCGTCAACAAATTTAATGTGCTCATTAATTCTATGTTGATCTTCTTTGATTACTCTCCAAGGTCTTCTACCACCTGATCTTCTTTTAATTGCTATGACTTTGAAATTTAAATTAAACTTAAAATTGCTCTAATGTACTGTTTATTTCTTTATTTATAAATGATGTAAATTCATTAATTGTTAATGTACCCATATCACCTTCTCCTTGTTTTCTTACAGAAACTGTGCCATTTTCTTCTTCCTGTTCACCTACAATTAGCATAAATGGTGTTTTATTTAACTCGGCATCTCTAATCTTTCTACCGGTCTTCTCACTTCTGCTGTCTACAAGGGCGCGAATTTCGGAATTTTCTAGCAAATGTAAAACATTTTCTGCATATTTTTGATATTTATCACTAATAGGTAGTATTATAACCTGCTCAGGAGTGAGCCAAAGTGGAAATTTACCAGCTGTATGTTCCAATAATACCGCAATAAAACGTTCCATAGAACCAAATGGAGCTCTATGAATCATCACAGGCCTATGTAATTTATTATCTGCTCCTTTATAAGTTAAATCAAATCGTTCAGGTAAATTATAATCTACTTGAATAGTTCCTAATTGCCAACTTCTACCTAAAGCATCCTTTACCATAAAATCTAGTTTTGGACCATAAAAAGCTGCTTCACCATATTCAATAACATAGTTTAATCCTTTTTCTTTTACTGCGTTTAAAATTGCATCTTCAGCTTTTTTCCAATTTTCATCACTACCTATATACTTATCACTTTTTTCTTTATCTCTTAAAGAAACTTGGGTTGTAAAATTTTCAAAACTTAGTGATTTGAATACGTATAGTACCAAATCAATAACAGCCTTAAACTCTTCATTTAATTGATCTGGAGTACAAAAAATATGGGCATCGTCTTGCGTAAAACCTCTAACACGCGTTAAACCGTGTAATTCTCCACTTTGTTCATATCTATAAACCGTTCCAAATTCAGCAAAACGTTTTGGTAATTCTTTATATGAATAAGGTTTATGGTTGTATATTTCACAGTGATGCGGACAGTTCATAGGTTTTAATAAAAATTCTTCACCTTCTTTTGGTGTATGAATTGGCTGGAAACTATCTTTTCCATATTTAGCATAATGTCCAGAAGTGACATATAATTCTTTTTGTCCAATATGAGGTGTTATCACCATTTCATAACCAGCTTTCTTTTGCGCTTTTTTTAGAAAGTTTTCTAAACGTTCACGTAATGCTGCTCCTTTAGGAAGCCAAAGAGGTAATCCTTGGCCAACTTTTGCTGAAAATGTGAATAATTCTAATTCTTTTCCTAGTTTTCTATGGTCTCTTTTTTTAGCTTCTTCTAATAACTCTAAATACTCAGTAAGCATTTTTTGCTTTGGAAAAGAGATGCCATAGATACGAGTTAATTGATTGTTTTTTTCATCACCACGCCAATAAGCTCCAGCAACACTCATTATTTTTACAGCTTTTATTATTCCAGTATTTGGAATATGTCCACCACGACATAAATCTGTAAAATCAGAATGATCACAAAAAGTAATTTCTCCATCAGTTAAATTTTCAATCAATTCAACTTTATATTGATTATTCTGACTTTTATAGAAATTTAAAGCATCTTCTTTTGAAACTTCACGCATTTTAAACTCATGTTTTCCACGAGCTAACTCAATCATTTTTTGTTCAATATCTTTAAAATCTTTGTCAGAAATAACATTGTCACCTAAATCTACATCATAATAATACCCATTTTCAATTGCAGGCCCAATAGTTAGCTTCACATTTGGATAAAATGAAGTAATAGCTTGCGCTAATATGTGTGCAGAAGAATGCCAAAAAGTCTTTTTACCTTCAATATCATTAAAAGTAAATAATACTAAGCTCCCATTTTCATTAAGCGGGGTTGAGGTTTCTACTGTTTCCTTATTAAATTTTGCCGAAATTACATTCCTAGCAAAACCTTCACTTATATTTTTAGCAACATCCATAGGAGTGCTTCCTTTTTGAAAATCTTTAATTGTGCCGTCTGGTAGCGTTATTTGAATCATATAATTTTATTAAAGTTGCAAAGGTATTGGAAAACTATCATTTTAGCAATATCTTTTTGCAATCAAAATTATTATTAATCTGAAGGATATTAAAATTTACTTATACCTTATTACATGTTGTTTTTTATGAAGGTATTTTAGAATTATTAAAATTAAGAATTCATCTACTTCACCATTTTATTTTGATTGTTAAATATCGGGTATTCAGGGATGTAAAATCAGGTTAAAAGAAAGTGTAAAAAGAATATTAAATAAGTGTTGTAGGGAATAAAAAAGATATTAGATTTGCAACCGCAAACG
>NZ_JASFZF010000035.1:0-43589 GCF_046055765.1 Lutibacter sp.
GCTTCTAAATTGGCATTTATTTATTTAACTCAAAAATTAGAAAAAGAAAATTACAAATTAATTGATTGTCAAGTATATAATAATCATTTAGCCAGTTTAGGTGCCAGTGAAATTTCAAGAGATAATTTTTTGAACTTCTTAACGAGCAACTAAACTTACTTTAAATATGCTTTATTTTCTTAATTCTTCAATATCAGTAATCATGTCGTTTAGCTTTCTAAAAATCCTACCGTAAATTAGATTTACATCAAAATTGTAGATTTTATCTCCAAAAACAGCCATCAAACTTGCAATTAAAACAATTGGTATTAGCCATAATATAGGGAACCCGTTTACTAAATAAATTTGATAAGGCTTACCTAATATTTCTGAAATAAATAGTTGAAAATTTCCAGAAAACCAAATACTAACACTAGCAATAATAAAAAAGAACGGATAGTAAATTCTTGCCATTTTTCTGTTCACAGCAAGTTGGTCTTTCATCCAATTATCAAAAGATTTTAAATATTGAAAGCTGCTTACGTTTTTATCTACGGTTTTTAAGGAGTTCATTAAGCGTTTATTAACAATAACAATAGCATTGCAAATAATAAAAGTTCCAATACCTAAAATGAGCATATTAAAGAAAATTGTAAAAATCAAGAATAATGTACTTCCTAAAACCAAGGCAATAAGGTTTCTTTTAAACATCCTGTTAAATTTCTCTATAAGATGTTTCGATTTTTTATGGTATAAATTGTTTAATTTTGGAGCTACAAGTGCATCATTTTTTAAAAAGCCATCTTTCCAAATTGTTTCTATTGATTTTTCCATTTTAATTTAATATTTTTTTTAAGCGTTCTTTAATTCTTGTAATTCGTACGGCAATGTTGTTATGAGATGTTCCAATAATTTCACCAATTTCCTTATAAGGTCTTTCTTCTAAATACAATAAAATTACTGCTCTGTCTATTTCAGATAATTGCTTAATTGCATTGTATAATAAATTTAATGATTCATCAGAAAACGCATGATTATCTTCAGAAGCTTCAGGAACATTATAATCTGAAACCGTATGTTGGCGATTATTTTTCTTCTTTTTAATCATTGTTAAACAAATGTTTAAAGACAATCTATACACCCAAGTAGACCATTTAGATTCTCCTCTAAATTGGTCCTTACTTCTCCAAACTTGTAAACAAACTTCCTGATAATAATCTTCGAAATCCTCCTGAGAATCAGTATATGCCCTACATATTTTAATAATTATTCCAGAATAGGGTATAATTGAATTCGTATAAAAATCGCTACTCATTAAATGTTTTTTCTTAATTAGTGTGTTAAGTTAAAGATTATTACACGCTAAGTGAAATATTTTTAAATGATAAAAATTCAGTCGAAATAATTATATAAAGAAATGATATCTTTGAACAATTATTAAACCAATTTTTTATGGATATTAAAAATTCACAATTAGTAGTTGATACTTGGATAAAAGAACATGGGGTTCGTTATTTTAATGAACTTACAAATATGGCTCAGCTTACTGAAGAAGTTGGTGAAGTTGCACGTATTATTGCAAGACGTTACGGAGAACAAAGTGAAAAAGAAAGCGATAAAGGAAAAGATTTAGGTGAAGAATTGGCGGATGTTGTTTTTGTGGTTTTATGTTTGGCAAACCAAACAGGAATAGATTTACAAGTTGCATTTGATAAAAAAATGGATATAAAAACAAAGCGCGATCACGATCGTCATCATAACAATCAAAAATTGAAATAAATGAATCAATATAAAAATCAACCGTTTTTAAAATTAGTAATCCGATTTGGATTTATTTTTTTAATTGTAATTACACTATTGAAAATAATAATGTCTATTTATAGCAATGGGAGTATTTCAGGAATGATAAATGAATTTTTTTCAGAAGAAACTTGGCTACTATTTGTTAAAATACAATTGGTAATGTCTGCTTTTTATGGTGTGTTTATGGCAGGTTACTATAAGTTTATAAAAAAATAAAAGAGGTTGTCTAAAAGCAGATTAAATGTCAACCAAATTTATTTCAGGTTCTCATGATATAAGTGATAATTTTGGTGAGATGCTGAAACAAGTTTAGCATAACGAATTTCAACATCTCTTTTTTCTAATTTAAATTTATTAAATTAATATCACTTTGTTTTACCTTTTGGTTAAGGGTTTTAACATCCTTTTCAAAAATTGAATAAATTTTAGCCAATTCAATATCAATTAACTTAATAACTTCATTTTTAAATGCTACAGATTGGTCAGTTGGTTTAAAATCTCCAATTGAACTTAGCGCATTTAAATGTGCTAATTTGTTATTTAACTTAATTGGAAAGTTTAATGGATCTTGATTACTCTTACTTTTTGTTTGATATAAATTGTTTTCGTATTTTGTTAAATCTTTTACAATTTTATCAGCCAATTCAATAATTTTTTTATTTTTTTCTTTATCAGTTATTGAAGATTTTAATTGTTTTACTTGCCCTTTAATTTTTGTAATATTCTTCAATGTTTTATGAATTTCAGTTAACTTTTCTTGAATTTCAATAATAAAATTAAATTGAGCTTCTAAAACTTCACCAGTTGCTGAACTTCTTGGGTCTTTTAAAAGTGTAAAAGTTTGTTCAGAAACTGATATTCCATTTTTACTTAATTTCACTTTATAATCTCCAGGTAAAGCTTTTGGACCTCTTAATGAAGCCCACCATAATATCATCCCTTTAATTTTTTCAGCATCAGGATATTGCATATTCCAATTAAACTGATTTGCACCTTTTTTAACTTTTAGTTTTTCTTCCTTTTGATCTGTATCAGGTTTTGTTGAAAAAGTTTTGATATGCTTTCCTGAATTTTCATAAATTGAAAGACTAATGGTATCTTTTTCTTCCACATTTTTAACAAAATAATGAATATTTACACCACCTGAATGGTTTTGTCCAGCAGTTTTTGAAGTTCTTTTACTTCCACCCATTCTGTAGCTATTTATAGGTTTATAAAGAAAGGCGTCTTTAGAAATTAATTCTTTATTTAATTGATGTAGAGGTGTTAAATCATCAATAATCCAAAATGAACGACCTTGAGTAGCAGCAATTAAATTGTTGTTTTTTACAGCCAAATCAGTAATAGGTACAATGGGTAAATTTAATTGGAATGAACTCCAATTTGTACCATCATCAAAACTAACATACATTCCAGCTTCAGTTCCAACATATAATAACCCTTTTCTATTTGGATCTGAGCGAAGTGCTCTTGTGAAATGTTCACCAGCTATTCCATTTGTAATTAGTTTCCAAGATTTCCCATAATCTTCAGTTTTGTAAATATATGGAGTATAATCTCCTAATTTATAACGTGTACCAACAATGTATGCTCCTCCAGCGGTAAATGGATCAACTTCAATACAGTTTATCATCATCCATTCAGGCATTTTTTTAGGAGTTACGTTTGTCCAGTTTTTGCCACCATTTTTAGTGATGTATACTAAACCATCATCAGATCCTGTCCAAATTAAATCTTTTTCAAAAGGAGATTCAACAGCCGCAAAAATAGTTCCATAATATTCTACACCAGTATTATCTTGTGTAATTGGTCCGCCTGACGATTTTAAAGTTGAAGGATCATTTCTGGTTAAATCTGGACTAATAATTTCAAAAGATTGCCCTTCATTATAGGTAACATGAACATGGTTAGATGTTGTGTATAACTTCTTCTTATTATGTGGAGAAAAGAAGATAGGATAATTCCATTGAAAGCGGTATTTAAAATCTTCTGCTCCATGCCCCATGGGGTCATCAGGCCAAACATTAATAACTCTTCTTTCTCCGGTTTTGTGGTTTATACGAGTTAATAATCCGCCATAACTTCCACCGTAAACAATATCATTATTTAAAGGGTCAACAGCAATATGCGCACTTTCTCCACCAGCGGTACTTTCCCAATCACTTTCTCCAATAGATCTTCCATCTGTACGGTGTAAAATTCTCACCGTTGAATTATCTTGTTGTGCTCCATAAATTCTGTATGGAAAATGATTATCGGTAACTACTCTATAAAATTGTGAAGTTGGCTGATTCATAATAGAACTCCAATTTTCCCCAGCATCAAAACTTACTTGCGCACCACCATCATCAGCAATAATCATTTGTTGATTATCTTCGGGTGCAATCCATAAATCATGATGATCTCCGTGCGGTGCATTAAAAGTTTTAAATGTTTTTCCACCATCTTTAGATTGGTGGTATTGAACATTCATTACATATACAATATTTTCATCTTGCGTATCGGCATAAATTCGTGTGTAATACCAAGCACGTTGGCGTAATTTTCGTTCACTATTAATTAATTTCCAAGTTTTACCAGCATTGGTAGATTTGTAAATTCCACCATCTTTATTTTCAATCAATGCCCAAACAATATCTGAATTTATTGGAGAAACAGTTACACCACTAATTCCCCAAACTCCTTTTGGTAAACCTTCATTTTTAGAAATATTTATCCAAGTTTCACCTTCATCAGTACTTTTCCATAAAGCAGAACCTTCACCTCCACTAGATAAACTATAAGGTGTTCTTCTAACATTCCAAGTTGAAGCATATAAAACACGTGGATTTGTTGGGTCGATTATTAAATCTACAGCACCAGCATTTTTATTTGCAAATAATACTTTTTTCCAATTTTTACCACCATCTATAGATTTGTAGATACCTCTTTCAGAAGTTGGTTTGTATAAATCACCCAACACTGCTACAAATACAATATCAGCATTTTTTGGGTGAATTCTAACTCTTGGAATATGACGAGACTTTTCTAAACCAATATGCTCCCAAGATTTACCAGCGTTTACAGATTTCCACATTCCATCACCAGATGAAACATTCCCACGAACTGTAACTTCTCCATTTCCAACATACATCACATTATTGTCAGATTCACTAACAGCTATAGCACCAACTGAACCACCAAAAAACTCATCTGAAATATTGCTCCAAGTATTCCCGGCATCAGTAGTTTTCCAAACTCCACCACCAGCAGCTCCAAAATAAAAGAGATTTGCCTTATTTGGAACTCCTGTAACTGCTGCACTTCTTCCGCCTCTAAAAGGTCCAATATTTCTCCATTCTATAGATTTGTAATATTCTTCACTAAATTTGGATACTATTTTTTGTGCGTTAACTTTGTGTGCTGAAAACAACAAAATACAGCCAACTAATAAGACGTATTTTTTCATAAGGTGTGGTTAATTTGATTGATAAAATATTGAATAGTAAATCTAATAAAAAATAATGTATTAAAGCTTACGAAGTTAAAAGAGGATGAATTTGCTAAAAATTGATAAAATATTTAAAACAGTATCTGGAAATGTTCAAATTACCGGATCTAAAAGTGAATCAAATAGGTTATTGGTTTTACAACAATTTTATCCGAATTTAAGTATTGAAAACGTCTCAAATTCAGATGATTCAAAGTTAATGCAGAAAGCTTTAGCTAGTACTTCAAATGAAATAAATATTGGACATGCAGGAACTGCAATGCGATTTTTAACCGCTTATTTTTCAGTTAAACTAAATTCCGAAATAATTTTAACAGGTTCACATAGAATGAAAAATAGACCTATTAAAATTTTAGTAGCTGCATTAACTTCCTTAGGTGCTAATATTGAGTATTTAGAAAAAGAAGGATATCCACCTTTAAAAATTATTAGAAAAAAAATGACCTCTAATTTTATTGAAATTGATGGTAATGTTAGTAGTCAGTATATTTCAGCACTGTTATTAATTGCTCCAACATTAAAAAATGGTTTGCAATTAAAATTTAAAGGAGAAGTTACTTCTGTACCTTATATTAAAATGACGTTGCAATTATTAGCTGAATTAAATATTAAATTTTCTTGGGAAAATAACATGATTTCAATTTTCCAAAAACCAACAATTAGTGATAAAAATATTGTTGTAGAATCGGATTGGAGTTCGGCTTCGTATTACTATAGTTTAGTCGCGTTAAGTCCGAATTCTGAAATTACGTTGTCATCGTATAAAAAAACAAGTTTACAAGGAGATTCAGTTTTAGCAACTATTTATAAAGATTTAGGTGTTAAAACTACGTTTAAAGAGCAAACAATTATTTTAAAAAATACGAATACGCCTATTTTTAAACCTTTAGAATTAGATTTAATTAGTGCGCCAGATATAGCACAAACCATTGCTGTTACTTGTCTTGGATTAGGAATAGCATGTTTTTTAAAAGGGCTTCATACCTTAAAAATAAAAGAAACCGATAGGTTAGTGGCGCTAAAAACCGAAATTGAAAAATTAGGTGGTGAAGTTATTATTACTAATGAAACACTTCATTTAAAAACTTCAACTAAAAAAATAAAAGAACATATAACAATTTCAACCTACGATGACCACAGAATGGCAATGGCTTTTGCTCCGCTTGCAGTGAAGGTTCCTATTCAAATTGAAGATGCAAATGTAGTTTCAAAATCGTATCCAGCTTTTTGGAAAGATTTTAAAAAATTAACGACTTAAAAATCTCTAAAACAAAGTTTTATTGCGAAACACTTGACAACGCCTATGCCGATGTTGTATATTTGCGCTCATTCTGTAAAAAAAAACTAAAAAGGCACACATGAAATTATCAAAATTTAAATTTGAATTACCAGACGAATTATTAGCAGAATATCCTGCAGAACATAGAGATGAATCTCGTTTAATGGTTTTAAATAGAAAAGAAAAAACCATTGAACATAAAATGTTTAAAGATTTAATTAATTATTTTGATGAAGGTGATTTAATGATATTGAATAACACAAAAGTTTTCCCGGCTCGTATGTATGGTGAAAAGGAAAAAACAGGTGCTAGAATTGAAGTTTTCTTATTAAGAGAATTAAATGCTGAAAGTAGGTTATGGGATGTGCTAGTTGATCCAGCTAGAAAAATAAGAATTGGAAATAAATTATTTTTTGGAGATGACGAAAGTTTAGTTGCTGAAGTTATAGATAATACAACCTCAAGAGGTAGAACTTTACGCTTTTTGTACGATGGTTCTTATGAAGAATTTAGAAAAAAATTACAAGAATTAGGTGAAACACCATTGCCAAAATACATTCAAAGAGCAGTGGAAGAAAGTGATGCAGAGCGTTACCAAACAATTTATGCAAAACATGAAGGTGCTGTTGCTGCACCAACTGCAGGAATGCATTTTTCGAAACATTTAATGAAACGTTTAGAAATTAAAGGCATAGATTTTGCTGAAGTGACATTACATGTTGGTTTAGGTACTTTTAGTGCGGTTGAAGTTGAAGATTTATCGAAGCACAAAATGGATTCAGAAAAAGCAATTGTAACAGCAGAAACAATGAATCAAGTAAATAATGCTATTAATTCAAAAAAACGTGTATGTGCTGTTGGTACAACTGCAATGAGAGCTGTAGAAAGTTCAGTTTCTTCAAATGCACGTTTAAATGAGTTTAATGGTTGGACAAATAAATTTATTTTTCCTCCATACGAATTTAGCATTGCAAATTGTATGATTACAAATTTTCACACACCAAAATCTACATTAATGATGATGGCAGCTGCTTTTGCTGGTTATGATTTTTTAATGGAAGCTTATGAAGAAGCAGTAAAGGAAAAATATAAATTTTACTCGTACGGAGATGCGATGTTGATTATTTAAAAATAAACTATTTTAAATAGGTTTAAAATTGTCTAAAAAGTTACATTTAGTACATCATTCTGAACTTGTTTCAGAATCTCATCACACTAATTATTAATCATGATGAGAACCTGAAACAAGTTCCGGTTGACGAGAAGTAAACTTTTCAGACAATTTTATTTTATAAACTTCATATACTTAATGAATTCAAAAAAAGACATACGAGCTTTAACCAAAGATCAATTACGAGATTTTTTTGTAGAAAATGGTGATAAGGCATTTAGAGGAAATCAAGTTTATGAATGGTTGTGGAGTAAAAGCGCGCATACTTTTGAGGATATGACTAATGTTTCAAAAGAAACACGCCAAATGTTACAAGAAAACTTTGTGATAAATCATATTGAAGTTGATAATATGCAGCGCAGTAAAGATGGAACTGTAAAAAATGCGGTTAGATTACACGATGGATTAGTTGTAGAATCGGTTTTAATACCAACAGGTACTAGAACAACAGCTTGTGTTTCTAGTCAGGTTGGTTGTAGCTTAGACTGTTTATTTTGTGCTACAGCGCGCTTAAAAAAGATGCGTAATTTAAATCCTGATGAAATTTTCGATCAGGTTGCGGCTATCAATAAAGAAAGTCTATTATATTACAATCATAAATTATCGAATGTTGTTTTTATGGGAATGGGAGAACCCTTAATGAATTACAATAATGTATTAAAATCTATAGAAAAGATAACTTCACCTGAAGGATTAGGAATGTCTCCAAAAAGAATTACAGTTTCAACTTCAGGAGTTCCAAAAATGATAAAAAAATTAGCAGATGATGAAGTAAAATTTAATTTAGCGGTTTCATTACATTCTGCAATTGATGAAGTTAGAACTAAAATAATGCCTTTTAATGAAAACTTTCCATTGAAAGACTTAATAGAAGCATTAGAGTATTGGTACGCAAAAACAAGTAGTAGAGTTACCTATGAATATGTTGTTTGGAATGGAATAAACGACAATAGAGAAGCCATCATGGCATTGGTGAAGTTCTGTAAACATGTACCTTGTAAAGTAAATTTAATTGAATATAATCCAATAGATGATGGTGATTTTCAGCAAGCAAAACCTCAAGCAGTAAGTGATTATGTTAGCATTTTAGAAATGAACGATATTATTGTAAATGTTCGTCGAAGTAGAGGAAAAGATATTGATGCTGCTTGTGGACAATTAGCGAATAAAAGTTAAACAATTTTCCGTACTTTTGATTTCTTTATGAAGCTAGTAGAACAAATAAAACAACCCATACTTCAAGAAATGGAACTCTTTGAAAGTAAGTTCAGAGAAGCCATGGCTACAAAAGTTCCACTTTTAAATAGAATTACACACTACATTGTTAGAAGAAAAGGAAAACAAATGCGACCAATGTTTGTTTTTTTAGTAGCTAAAATGGTTTCTAATGGGAAATTTGATGAGCGCACCTATAGAGGAGCTTCTATAATTGAGTTAATTCATACAGCAACTTTAGTACATGATGACGTAGTAGATGAGAGCAATAGAAGAAGAGGTTTTTTCTCTATAAATGCACTTTGGAAAAATAAAATAGCAGTTTTAGTTGGAGATTTTTTATTATCAAAAGGATTATTACTCTCTATTGATAATGATGATTTTGATATTTTAAAATTGATTTCTGTAGCTGTTCGAGAGATGAGTGAAGGTGAGTTACTTCAAATTGAAAAGGCTAGAAAATTAGATATTACTGAAGATATTTATTTTGAAATTATTAGACAAAAAACAGCAACTTTAATTGCCGCTTGTTGTGGAATTGGAGCAGCATCAGTAGGAAGCTCAACTGAAGAAGTAGAAAAAATGCGTTTGTTTGGTGAATTAATAGGAATTGCATTTCAAATTAAAGATGATTTGTTTGATTATACCGATGCTAAGATTGGGAAACCAACAGGAATTGATATTAAAGAACAAAAAATGACACTTCCACTAATTTATGTGTTGAATAATTGTTCAGAAAAAGAAAAAAAATGGTTGATTAATTCCGTTAAAAATTATAATAAAAACAAACAGCGAGTTAAAGAAGTAATTTCTTTTGTGAAAGAAAAAGGAGGTATTGAATATACTACAGCTAAAATGGAAGAGTATCAATCTAAAGCACTGGAAATTTTAGAAACGTATCCAACTTCAGAATATAAAAATTCGTTGTTAACAATGGTTAATTATGTTATTGAACGAAAAATTTAATTAATACTTGTTGTTAACTCCAACAATTCTTCTAAATATTTTCTAGAATTAGACAACCTCGGTACTTTATGTTGCCCACCTAATTTGCCTTTTTGCTTTAACCAATTATAAAATAACCCTTCTTTTGCAACATTAATTTTTGGCATTGCCAACGTTAAATTATGATAGCGTTTTGCTTCATAATCAGAATTAATAGCTTTTAAGGCGTTGTCTAATATTTCAGTAAAATAATCAATACACTCTGGTTTTTTTCTAAATTCAATTAGCCATTCATGTCCTCCATTATTTTTTCCATTCATAAAAACAGGAGCAACGGTGTATTCAGATACTTCAGCTTTGGTTATTAAACATGCTTTTTCTAATGCATTTTCGGCATTTTCAATAATTAATTCTTCGCCAAAAACATTGATAAAATGCTTTGTTCGGCCCGTAATTCTAATTCTATACGGATTTAAAGAGGTGAATTTCACAGTATCACCAATTAAATAACGCCACAAACCACCATTGGTTGTAATTACTAAGGCATAATTTGTATGTAATTTAACTTCAGAAAGTGAAATTGTTTTAGAATTTTCACCATCAAATCTATTCATAGGAATAAATTCATAAAAAATTCCGTAGTCTAACATTAATAATAAATCGAAAGAATTATTTTCATCTTGAATGGCAAAAAAACCTTCAGATGCATTATAGGTTTCGTAATATTTAAACTCTTTTTTCGGAATTAATTTTTTGAATTGTTCTCTATATGGATTAAAGTTTACGCCACCATGAAAATACACTTCAAGATTTGGCCAAACTTCCAAAATATTACTTTTTCCAGTTCTTTTTAATACTTTATTTAATAAAACAAGCATCCAGGAAGGAACACCAACCAAACTTGTAATATTTTCATGAATAGTTTCATTTAAAATGGCTTCCATTTTAGTTTCCCATTCACTCATCAAAGCTACTTCTTGTTTTGGTGAGCTGCTAAAATCTGCCCAAAGAGGCATATTTTCAATAATTATAGCCGATAAATCACCAAAATAGGAATTGTTATCTTCATAAACAGCGCTGCTTCCACCTAAACGTAATCCCTTTCCTGTAAACAGTTGTGCTTCAGGATTGTTATTAAAATAAAGGCAAAGCATATCTTTTCCAGCTTTAAAATGGCAATCTTCTAAAGCCTCATCACTCACAGGAATAAATTTACTTTTTGCATTGGTAGTTCCACTAGATTTTGCAAACCATTTTATAGGTGTTGGCCAAAAAATATTTTGTTCACCTTTACGAGCACGTTCAATTAACGGCTCAATAGATTCGTATTGTTGAATGGGTACTTTTTGAGTAAATTCTTTATAAGATTTGATAGTCGAAAATTCAAATTTCTCTCCAATTTCAGTATGTTTTGCTTTTTCTAATAATTTAAAGAGTAATTCATTTTGCACATCAATAGGATACTTTAAAAATAACGCTACTTGATGTTTTCTTTTTTTTAAAAACCAAGAAATTATTGAATTTACAATTGGAAATGGCATATATTATTAAGTATCTTTATCGAGTTAAATTTACTAAAAACTTTTGTATGCAATATCAAACTATACTAAAAAAAATGAAGACAGAATTAAATGATGTCGTTCAGTATTATTTAGATGTTGAAAATGATGTTTTAAATTTAAATCAGTTATTAGGTCGTGAAATTGAAATTAGTTTTGAAGGTTATCAGTGTTTATGCTGCGGAAAAGAGAAGAAAATTTTTAGGCAAGGGTATTGTTATGATTGCTTTTATGAAAGTGCAGCAGTTGGTGATTGGATTATGAATCCTGAATTAAGTAGGGCACATTTAGGTATTGAAGATCGTGATTTGGAGTATGAAAAAGAAGTACAATTAAAACCACATATAGTTTATTTAGCATTATCAAGTAACGTAAAAGTTGGTGTTACGCGTAAAACGCAAGTTCCAACGCGTTGGATTGATCAAGGAGCAACAAAAGCCATTGAAATTGTTGAAGTCCCAAATCGTTATTTAGCCGGTATTACAGAAGTTGCTTTGAAAAATTATGTTGCTGATAAAACCAATTGGCAAAAAATGTTAAAAAATGAAGTTTTAGAAGCAGATTTAATTGAAGAACGAGAAAAATTAAAAGCATATATTCCTGAAGAAGCACAACCGTATTTTTTAGGGAATAATGGAAATGTGACAGAAATTGAATACCCTGTTGTTCAATATCCAACTAAAATAAAATCTCTAAATCTTGAAAAAACACCTGTTTATAATGGAAAATTAATGGGCATTAAAGGACAATATTTGTTATTTGAAGATGGTATTGTTTTTAATGTTAGAAATAATGAAGGTTATAAAGTAATTATTACGGTACGTTAATTTCCATCAAATATTTTAATTTATGATTCATAAAAAAAGATTGACTCGAATATTACAAATTATTCCTATTTTTGTTTTTTGAAATAAATAACGAAATAAATAAGATGAAAGCATATATTTTTCCAGGTCAGGGAGCTCAATTTACAGGAATGGGTTTAGATTTATACGAAAACTCACCATTAGCTCAAGAGCTTTTTAAAAAAGCAAATGAAATTTTAGGATTTCCAATTACAGATATAATGTTTGAAGGAACTGTTGAAGAATTAAAACAAACCAAAGTAACACAACCAGCTATATTTTTACATTCTGTAATATTAGTAAAAACGTTAGGCGATGATTTTAAGCCTGAAATGGTTGCAGGTCATTCTTTAGGTGAATTATCGGCCTTAGTTGCCAACGGAGTTTTAACTTTTGAAGATGGTTTAAAATTGGTTTCTAAAAGAGCGTTAGCCATGCAAAAAGCTTGTGAAGCTCAGGAATCTACTATGGCTGCAGTTTTAGGCTTAGAAGATACAATTGTTGAAGAGGTTTGCGCAAGTATAGATGGTGTTGTTGTTGCAGCTAATTATAATTGTCCTGGACAATTAGTTATCTCTGGTGAAATTTCTGCTATTGATAAAGCGTGTGAAGTATTAACTAAAAAAGGTGCAAGACGAGCTTTAAAATTACCTGTTGGTGGTGCTTTTCATTCACCATTAATGGAACCAGCAAGAGAAGAATTAGCTGAAGCCATTAAAAATACAACGTTTAGTGAGCCAAATTGTCCGGTATATCAAAATGTAGTGGCAAAAGCTGTAACTAATTCTGAAGAAATTAAAGAAAATTTAATAGCTCAACTAACGGCTCCTGTACGTTGGACACAATGTATTGAGGCAATGATTGCTGATGGAGGAACTGAATTTATTGAAGTAGGACCCGGTAAAGTTTTACAAGGCTTAATGCGAAAAATTGATAGAAGTGTTACTGCAAGTAGTGCTTCAGTTTAATTTATAAGTTTCAGTAGCAGTTTATTTAAAAACTGCTACTGAAACTTACTTTTTACTTTAAAGTTTCTTGCCATTTCCAGGCTGAAAGAAGGGCCTCATCTAAGCTAAGTCCAGCTTTCCATCCTAATTCATTATTAGCAATAGTTGTATCTGCATAAGCAGCTGTAATATCTCCTTCTCTACGTTCAACAAGTTTGTAATTTAATTTTTTACCCGTAACTTTTTCAAAAGTATTAATAACTTCTAAAACAGAATTTCCTTTACCTGTTCCAATATTAAAAACTTCAAAAGCAGCTTTATTTTTAGTATTCAATAATCGTGTTAAAGCTACAATATGTGCTTTCGCCAAATCAACTACATGAATATAATCTCTTACGGCAGTTCCGTCAGTAGTTGGGTAATCACTTCCGAAAATCGATAATTCTTTTCGAATTCCAGCAGCTGTTTGAGTTACAAAAGGAATCAAATTTTGAGGAATACCAATTGGTAATTCTCCAATTTTTGCAGATTCATGAGCTCCAATAGGATTAAAATAACGTAAAGCAATGGCATTTATGTTAGATACTTTTGTAGTATCTTTTATAATTTCTTCTCCAATTTTTTTAGTATTTCCATAAGGAGATTCCGCTGGTTTTACGGATGCATTTTCAGTAATTGGCAATTCATCTGCTTGTCCATAGACTGTGCAAGATGAACTAAAAATAAAATTAGACACCTTATTTTCTTTCATTTCTTTCAATAAATAAACGAGTGAGCCAATATTATTTTCATAATATTCTAAGGGTTTACTTACACTTTCGCCAACTGCTTTAGATGCTGCAAAATGGATAACACCATCAACTTTATTCTCTTTAAAAAAATGTTGAACCTCAATTTTATCTTTTAAATCAATATTAAAGTAACTAGGTTTTTTGTTTGTTATTGAAGTAATTTTATCAAGAACATCTATTGTTGAATTGGATAAATTATCTATAATTAAAACTTCAAAGTCTTTATTTTGAAGTTCAACCACAGTGTGTGAACCAATATATCCTAAACCACCAGTTACTAAAATTTTAGCCATTATTCATGAAATTTAATAGTGTTGAAGTGATAAATTCTAATTGCTTATTATCAAGTTCAGTATGCATTGGTAAAGATAAAACGGTATTTATTAATTCGTTTGTCACTTTAAAATCCTCTTCTTTATAGCGAGTATCAACATAAGCTTTTTGGCTGTGTAATGGTACAGGGTAATAAATAGCATTTGGAATTCCATTATCTAATAAATGTTGATGTAATGCATTTCTATCTACATTTTTAACCTTAATTGTGTATTGATGAAATACATGTGTTGTAAAATCACTTACAATTGGAGTTGTAATATTTTTATGAACTGAAAAAGCTTTCGTATAATAATCAGCAGCTTTTCTTCTTGCATCACAATAGCTATTTAAAATGGGTAATTTTACACGTAATATCGCTGCTTGCATACTGTCCAATCTAGAATTTACCCCAACAACATCATGATAATAACGTTTGTACATTCCATGATTTACCATTCCTCTAAGTGTATGTGCTAACTCATCATCATTGGTAAATATAGCACCGCCATCACCATAACAGCCTAAGTTTTTTGATGGAAAAAAAGAGGTTGTTCCAACATTACCAATAGTACCAGCTTTCTTTTTAGAACCATCTTTAAAAGTGTAATCGGCTCCAATTGCTTGAGCTGTATCTTCAATTACAAATAAGTTAAATTCTTTGGCTACTTCTAAAACAGCTTCCATATTGGCACATTGTCCAAATAAATGAACTGGTACAATTGCCTTGGTTTTAGGAGTGATAGCTTTTTTAAGAGATTCAATATTAATATTAAAAGTATCTTTTTCAACATCAACTAAAACAGGTGTTAAATGTAATAAAGCTATAACTTCAACAGTTGCAGCAAAGGTAAAATCAGCAGTAATAACTTCATCTCCTGGTTTTAAACCTAATCCCATCATTGCAATTTGTAGGGCATCAGTTCCATTAGCGCAAGGAATTACATGTTTTACACCTAAATAAACTTCTAAATCTTTTTGAAATGCGTGTACTTCTGGTCCATTGATATAGGCTGAAGAGTTTAAAACATCTTGTAATTTTGAATCTATTTGGTTTTTAATTTTTTGATATTGACCTTGTAGGTCAACCATTTGTATTTTATTCATGGTAAGTAATTATAAAATTATTGCAAACAAAAATACAATAAAAGCAATTGTTAACCAATGTTAAATAAGTTAAAATACTACAACGATTTATTCAAATAAATTTGATGATAAATAGCGGTCACCTCTATCAGGAATAACGGCTACAACAATTCCACTTGATAAGTTGTTTATTAATTTTAGAGAAGCTGAAACTGCTCCTCCACTACTCATTCCTGCAAAAATACCTTCTTTTTTGGCGAGTTGTATTGTCATTGCACGAGCTTCGACTTCACTTACTTCAATAATAGTATCTACTTTTTTAGCATTAAATATTTTTGGCATGTATTCTTTAGACCATTTTCTTATACCAGGGATTTTTGAATTTTCACTAGGTTGAACGCCAACAATTTGAATGTTATTATTTTTTTCTTTTAAAAATGTAGAAGTTCCCATAATAGTTCCTGTGGTTCCCATGGCGGAAACAAAATGGGTGATTTTACCGTTAGTATCTTTCCAAATTTCTGGTCCGGTGGTTTTATAATGTGCTTTCCAATTATCTTCATTTGCAAACTGATTTAACATAAAATAGCCTTTTTCTAACACTTGTTTTTCAGCATATACTCTAGCTCCTTCAATTCCAACACTAGCAGGTGTAAGTGTTACTTTTGCACCATAGGCTTGCATTGTTTGAATACGTTCCTTTGTTGAGTTTTCGGGCATCACTAATTCAATTTTAATTCCAAATTGTTGCGCAATCATGGCTAAAGCAATTCCAGTATTTCCACTTGTTGCTTCAATTAAATAATCACCTTTTTTAATTTCATTTCTTTCAATTGCTGAAGAAATCATATTAAAAGCTGCTCTGTCTTTTACACTTCCAGCAGGGTTATTGCCTTCTAACTTAAGATATAGTGAAACGCCTTCTTTGGTTACTAAATTTTTTGTTTTAATTAATGGCGTATTTCCTATAAAATCGAATAAAGTTTGATTTTTCATTTCTTAAATTTAGGTTTTAACTTAGTTTCAGGAGAGTGATATACTAATGAATTTTTTGGTACAGATTCTGTAATCCAAACGTTACCGCCAATAGTACTATTTTCGTTAATTACAGTTTCACCACCTAATATTGTTGCATTTGCATAAATAGTTACGTTATTTTCAACTGTTGGATGTCGTTTTATATCTTTCATCTCTTTAGAAACTTGCAAAGCACCTAGTGTTACCCCCTGATAAATTTTAACGTGATTTTTTATAATACAAGTTTCTCCAATAACAGTACCTGTTGCGTGATCTATAAAAAATGATTTTCCTATAGTTGCACCCGGATGAATATCCGTACCTGTTTTGCTATGTGCATATTCACTCATTAATCTTGGAATTAATGGAGTTTTTAGTAACAGTAACTCGTGACTAAAACGATAAATAGCAATAGCATAAAACCCCGGATATGCTAAATAAACTTCTTCAATATTGTTAGATGCGGGATCATTATTCACCAATTCTTGTGCGTCTAAATTTAAGTTTTCTAATATTTCTGGTAATGCTGATAAGAAAGTTTTCCAAATAGTCCCGCAAGATTCTTGGTCAACTTTATGGGCTAACTTATAAATTTCATCAAAATCTATCTCTAATTGTTCAATATTTTTCGCAACGCAGGCATTTGCATCAAATAAGGTGTGAAACAAATTATCGGTAAATTTCTCTGTTTTATGTTTTAAGCTGAAATCTAAATGTGGTCGATTTTTACTCGACATAATTTTATGAATAATGCTTTCTTTTGCAGTCATAAATTTTTTAATTTTTCTAATTCTTTGTCGTACTAATTTTTAATAAATTACCATTGTTTGTATACTTTTTCAAAAGAAATTCTAAAACGATTACCATAAATGCCTTCAGGTTTACGAATACCACAAGAAATAACCATATTAATTTCACTTTTTGAAGGTAAATTTAGTACGTTTTTTACACGAATTGAATCAAACCCTTCCATTGGGCACGTATCATAATTTTCGGCAGCCATACTTAACATAAAAGTTTGTGCAGCTAAACCCGCACTTTTATGTGCAACAACTCTCATATCTGATTTTCTAAGTTGGCGGTAAGTAGGTTTGAAAATGCCAGTTAGCCATGAAATTGTATATTTTATCCAACCATAAATTCCAAAGAATTCACCGTATGCAAAAGGCATAATTTTTTTATAATAATTAAGTGCAAATTTTTCTCTTCCAGTGTATTCAGATTTTTTTTTCTTACCAAATAACTGATTTAAATAGGTGTAATTTTCCTTTGCTCTCTGTTTCCACAGGTCTTTTCTAACAACAATTACTACCATTTCTTTGGCTGTTGTAGCAGTGCTTTGGCCTAAACAGGCTTTAGCTAATTTTTCTAAAACTTCTTTTGAAGTAATATGATGAAATTCCCACAATTGCATATTGCTACTATTTGGAGCTAATGTTGCTTGTTGAATACATTTTTTTACAATTTTTGAATCTATTTCTTTATTTTCATCATAAACTCTAACTGATCGGCGAAAATTTAAAGCTTCTAATAATGTTGTTTTATTTTCCATGGCAATAAATCTACAAAAATTAAGCTCCATAAATTACTAGTTTATTGGGCTTAATTAAATATTTTAATTGAATTTATATAATTGTAGATTGTCCTAAATCTATATTATTTTTATTGTAAAATGTATTTTCTTCATCTAAAATAAAATCTCTTAAAAAATTTCCAACACTTGTTGTTGAAAAATGATTTGTAGTATTTAAATCGGGTGTTGAAATGTTAAGTTCTATTGATTTTTCAACGGCACTTTTAATATCTTCTGCTTCATCATACAAATTGAAATGTTCTAATAACATTGCTGCCGATAATACAGCGGCTAAAGGATTAGCTATATTTTTTCCTTTTGCTTGAGGATATGAACCATGAATTGGTTCAAATAATGCTGTGTTTTTTCCTATGGAAGCTGAAGCTAATAATCCAATTGAGCCTGAAATTACACTTGCTTCGTCTGATAAGATATCTCCAAACATATTTTCAGTTAAAATAACATCAAACTGTTTTGGATTTAGAATAAGTTGCATTGCAGCATTATCTACAAATAAAAATTCTAATGTTATTGTTGGATATTGTTTGGAGATTTCTAACACTCTTTTTCTCCAAAGTCTAGATGTTTCTAGTACGTTAGCTTTATCAACTAAGGTTAATTTTTTTCTTCTTACAAATGCAGCTTTAAAAGCTAAATGTGCAATTCTGTCAATTTCTTCAGCAGTATAACTACAATTGTCAGACGCCGAATTACCATCATCACTTAATTTTTTTTCTCCAAAATAAATACCTCCGGTAAGTTCTCTGTAAATAACAAAATTAGTTCCATTAATTATATCTTCTTTTAAATTTGATTTATGAATTAATGAATCATAAGTAATTAAAGGTCTAATATTAGCAAAAAGACCTAAATTTTTTCTAAGTTTTAGTAAACCTTGTTCTGGACGAATTTTAGCACTTGGATTGTTATCATATTTTGTATCTCCTATTGCACCAAACAAAATAGCATCTACACTAGCACAAATTTTTAGTGTTTCATCGGGTAATGGATTTCCAGTTTCATCAATTGCAATAGCGCCAACTAAAGCGTTTATATACTCAAAAGTATGGTTATATTTTTTAGAAATAGCACCTAAAATTTTAACTGCTTGTTGGATTACTTCAGGCCCAATCCCATCACCTGGAAGTAAAGCGATTTTTAATTTCATGTATTTGAATTATAGTTGTTTAAATATCCCAATTGCTTTAACGTAACTATGTTGTTAATGCAAAGTTATCATATAATTCTTTAATTTTTAATGATGAACAGCAGTTTTATGCACATGATTTAACTCCATTAAATGATGAATATCTTCATCTTTAACTTCTTTATGAAAATCTGCGTATTTTAAAAATTGTGGGTACAAATCATCCAATTCAATTTTAGTTAAGTCGTAGCCTACATTTTTGGCTCTATATGCTAACGCTGCTCTACCACTTCTTGCTGTTAATACAATTGAAGACTCATTAACACCAACATCAGATGGGTTAATAATTTCATAGGTTTCACGGTTTTTAATAACTCCGTCTTGGTGAATTCCAGAGCTGTGTGCAAAAGCATTTTCACCAACAATTGCTTTGTTTGGCTGAACTTTCATACCCATGCTTTCTTGAACAAGTTGACTTGTACTGTACAATAATTTTGAATTTATACTGGTATCTAAATTTAAATTTGGATGTTGTCTTAAAATCATAACTACTTCTTCTAATGAAGTATTTCCAGCACGTTCACCAATTCCATTTATAGTACATTCAATTTGACGAGCCCCGTTTTGGATACCTGCAATTGCATTTGCAGTTGCTAAGCCTAAATCGTTATGGCAATGGCAAGATAGAATTACATTGTCAATTCCTTTTACGTTTTCTTTTAAGTATTTTATTTTTGCCCCGTACTCGTCAGGTAAACAATATCCTGTAGTATCAGGAATATTCAATACAGTTGCACCGGCTTTAATTACTTGTTCTAAAACTCTTGCTAAATATTCATTATCAGTTCTACCAGCATCTTCAGCATAAAATTCGACATCTTCTACAAAAGATTTTGCATAAGTAACAGCTTGTATAGCACGTTCAATAATTTTTTCTGGGGTGGAATTAAATTTATGAATTATATGAGAGTCAGAAGTTCCTATTCCTGTATGTATTCTTGGTCGTTTTGCATATTTTAGTGCAGCAGCAGCAACTTCAATATCTTTTTTATTAGCTCTTGTTAATCCACAAACAGTAGCTGTTTTAACTAATTTTGAAATTTTTTCTACTGAAGTAAAATCACCCGGACTTGAAACAGGAAAACCAGCTTCAATAACATCAACACCTAAAATATCTAAGCGTTCAGCAATTATTAATTTTTGCTCAGTATTTAATTTACAACCAGGGACTTGTTCTCCATCTCTTAAGGTTGTGTCAAAAATTTGGACTTTATTATTACTCATTTTTGGATTTTTTTTATCAAATTTGAACATCAAAAATAGTATTATACGTTTTTTGAAGATTTCAACAATTGAATTGTTTACTATATTCAAACAGTAAATTACTTCGTAAAACATTTATAATCAGTATTATAAAATAAATTTGTTACAATGGCTATAGAGCAAAAAGATGTTCTTTTTACCTTAGTAAAATCTCTTTCCAAATCAGAAAAACGACAATTTAAATTGTATGTTGGAAGATTAGGAGGAAATTCCGAGGCTAATTTTATTTCATTATTTAACTTATTAGATAAAGTGATTACTTTTAATGATGATTTAATTTTAAAAAAAACGAATATAAAAAAGCAACAAATATCTAATACTAAAGCACATTTATACAAGCAAATTTTAGTGAGTTTAAGACTAAATCCTGTGCATCAAAATACACGTTCTCATATTAGAGAACAATTTGATTTCGCTGCAATTTTATACAGTAAAGGTTTGTATAAGCAAAGCTTAAAAATTTTAGAAAAAGCGAAAGATTTGGCATTAAATAATGGTGAAAATAATTTAGCCTATGAAATTGTAGAATTTGAAAAGGTTATTGAATCTCAATATATTACAAGAAGTTTAAGTAATAGAGCAGATGAACTTTCTTCACAATCAAAAGAGTTAAGTTTAATAAATGCAAGAACAAGTAAGTTGTCAAACTTATCACTACAGCTGTATAGTTTACTATTAAAAGAGGGATATGTTAAAGATGATGTTGATTCGAAAAAAGTAAAATTATTTTTTATAAAACGATTACCAAAGTATAAATTATCTGATTTAGGATTTATAGAAAAGTTATTTTTATACAAGGCTTATTTATGGCATAGTTTAATAATGCAAGATTTTGTTTTAAGTTATAAATATTCTCAAAAATGGGTTGATTTGTTTGAAGAAAATCCAGAAATGAAAAAACAAAATTCGGTTTTTTATCTGAAGGGTGTTAATTACTTGTTAGAATCGTTGTATTTAATAAAGCACAAAACGAAGTTTAATAAAGTACTTGAAAAATTGGATTTTGATATTCAAAATAGAAATATTTCTTTAAATGAAAATACAAATACCTTAACGTTTTTGTATTATTCTCAAAATAAATTAAATCTGTATTTTTTAGAAGGAAGATTTAATAAAGGGATTCGCTATGTTTTAAAATTGTTGGATGAAATTAAAATTTATGAAACAAAAATAGATGCGCACCATATTATGGTTTTTTATTATAAAATTGCGTGTATGTATTTTGGAGCTGGTAAAAATAAAGAATGTATTTTTTATTTGGAGAAAATTATTAGCAATAAAGATTTAAAAATGCGTGAAGATTTATTGTGTTTTACCCGTGTTTTAAACTTAGTAGCACATTACGATGAAGGTTTAGATTATGATATAGATAAATTAATAATTTCAACGTATAAGTTTTTATTAAAAATGAATGATTTACATGAAGTTCAACGTAAAATGATTTCATTTTTAAAAAACCTGAGTTCAATCTATCCTCAAGATCTTCATAAAGCTTTTATAAGATTACATAAAGAATTAATCAAATTTGAAAATCATCCTTATGAAAAACGCTCATTTTTATATTTAGATATTTTATCTTGGTTAGAAAGTAAAATTCAAAATGTTCCAGTTGAGATTATTATTAAACAAAAGGCTAAAAAATTAATAAAATAACAACGTTAACAGTTGTTTATTAAATTAATAATAGCATATTTGCGGCTTAAGTATGAAAAAACTGATTATAAATAGTATTCTTATCAATGTCTTTGTGATTATTTCACAAGTAGATTAGGAATATCGTATAGTTTATATAAATTATAAAACCTTCCTAATTTTTTAGGAAGGTTTTTTTATGCTATAATCATTGTAAAAATAAAATATGTAACTACCAGAAATACAAATAGATATGGTTAATAATGTAGAGGTGGATATTGTAATATAAATGAATAAATAAAGAGTGAAATAAATAACTAAATTAAATTTACCAATTGTTAAAAAACAATAGAAAAGGTAAATTATTTAATAAAAAATATAAATAATAAAAAGTTGAAATAAATGCAACTAAACAAATATAGTAAAAGAGTTACACAAGATCCAACGCAACCAGCTGCGCAAGCAATGTT
This sequence comes from Lutibacter sp., assembly GCF_046055765.1. Lineage (GTDB taxonomy): Bacteria > Bacteroidota > Bacteroidia > Flavobacteriales > Flavobacteriaceae > Lutibacter. The sequence continues at coordinate 22,585 of NZ_JASFZF010000035.1, forward strand.
ATATGGTATTGGTCTTTCTGAAGCGGATATGAAAAACCCTCAAATAGGTATTGCAAGTACCGGTTTTGATGGCAATCCTTGTAATATGCACCTAAATAATTTAGCTTCTCAAATTAAAGAAGAAGTTAATAAACAAAATCAAGTTGGTTTAATTTTTAATACAATTGGTGTAAGTGATGGTATTTCAATGGGAACTTCTGGGATGAATTATTCCTTACCTTCTAGAGATATTATTGCCGATTCTATTGAAGTTGTTATGAATGCTCAAAGTTATGATGGTTTAGTTACTGTTGTTGGCTGTGATAAAAATATGCCTGGAGCTATAATTGCCATGTTGCGTTTAAACCGACCTTCATTAATGGTGTATGGTGGTACAATTGCTTCTGGACGTTATAAAGGTCAAAAATTAAATATTGTTTCCGCTTTTGAAGCATTAGGACAAAAACTTGCTGGAAATATTTCAGAAGAAGATTACAAAGAAATTATAAAAAATGCTATTCCAGGAGCTGGTGCTTGCGGTGGTATGTATACTGCAAATACAATGGCTTCATCTATTGAGGCAATGGGATTTGCTTTGCCATATAATTCATCTATTCCAGCTGAAAATCCTCATAAAGAAAATGAAAGCTCACGAATAGCTGGAGCTATTAAAAATTTATTAGAGAAAGATTTAAAACCTTTAGACATCATTACAAAAAAATCACTAGAAAATGCAGTGGCTTTGGTAAATGCTTTAGGAGGTTCAACTAATGCAGTGCTACATTATTTGGCAATTGCACACGCAGCAGAAATTGATTTCACATTAGAAGATTTTCAACGGGTGAGTGACAGAACTCCTTTAATTGCCGATTTAAAACCAAGTGGCGAGTATTTAATGGAAGACGTTCATGGTGTTGGTGGAACTCCAGCAGTTATGAAATATTTGTTAGAAAAAGGATATTTACATGGAGACTGTATGACGGTTACAGGTAAAACATTGGCTGAAAATTTAGCACATGTAACACCGCTTAGTTTTGAAGATGATCAGCAAGTAATACATTCAACTGAAAAAGCATTAAAATCATCAGGAAATTTACAAATTCTATTTGGAAACCTTGCTTCAGAAGGAGCAGTTGCTAAAATTAGTGGTAAAGAAGGAAATGTATTTGAAGGAAAAGCAGTTGTTTTTGATGGTGAAGATGCTGCAAATGAAGGAATTGGAGTGGGGAAAGTATCAAGAGGAAATATTGTTGTAATTAGATATGTTGGACCAAAAGGAGGACCTGGAATGCCAGAAATGTTGAAACCAACTTCTATGATTATGGGTGCAGGTTTAGGAAAATCTGTTGCATTAATTACCGATGGTCGTTTTTCTGGTGGAACTCACGGTTTTGTAGTTGGTCACATAACGCCAGAAGCTCAGTCTGGTGGTACAATTGCACTAATTGAAGATGGAGATACTATTGTAATTGACGCCTCAGCTAAAACAATAGATGTAAAAATTTCGGATGCAGAATTGACTGAAAGAAAATCAAAATGGACTGCTCCAGCATTAAAACATACAAAAGGAATATTATATAAATATGCTAAAACCGTTTCTTCAGCTTCAGAAGGTTGTGTAACGGATAAATTTTAAATATATGGAAACATTTAAAAAAGATATTCAAGAAAAAAAGACTTCCAAAACAATAAGAGTAAAAGGTGCTGAAGCTGTAATAAAATGTTTATTAGAAGAAGGTGTGGATTTAGCTTACGGATATCCAGGAGGTGCAATTATGCCAATTTATGATGAATTATATAAATATAAAGATAAATTACACCATGTACTAACTCGTCATGAACAAGGAGCAACACATGCCGCACAGGGTTTTGCACGTGTTACAGGAAAACCAGGAATTGTGTTTGCAACTTCAGGTCCGGGAGCAACAAATTTAGTTACTGGGATTGCTGATGCGCAAATAGATTCAACACCAATGGTTTGTATTACAGGTCAAGTAGGTTCACATTTATTAGGCTCTGATGCATTTCAAGAAACGGATATTATTGGTATTTCAACTCCTGTTACAAAATGGAATTATCAAGTTACAAAAGCAAGTGAAATTCCAGAGGTTCTTGCTAAAGCTTTTTATATTGCAAAATCAGGTCGACCAGGTCCTGTTTTAATTGATATTACAAAAGATGCTCAATTTGAAGAATTTGATTTTTCATATAAAAAATGTGAAAAAATTAGAAGTTATAAAGCAATCCCAAAATTAGATATTACTAAAGTAAAAGAAGCCGCTGAATTAATAAATAGTGCAAAAAAACCGTTTATTGTTTTTGGGCAAGGGGTTATTATTGGAAGTGCTGAACATGAATTTAAACGTTTTATTGAAAAGACAGATATTCCTTCTGCATGCACAGGGTTAGGGCTGTCAGCTTTAGAAACTGAACATCCTTTAAATGTTGGTATGGTTGGTATGCATGGAAATTATGCACCTAATGTTTTAACAAATTCTTGTGATGTTTTAATTGCAATAGGAATGCGTTTTGATGACCGAGTTACAGGAAATTTAGCAACGTATGCAAAACAAGCTAAAGTTATTCATTTTGATATTGACCCTGCTGAAATAGATAAAAATGTAAAAACTGCTATTGCGGTTTTAGGAGATGTAAAAGAAACCTTAGCGAAAATTATGCAATTTGTTGAAAAAAATAAACATAAAGAGTGGATGGGAGAATTTCAGAAGCTGCATGATGTTGAACATAAATCGGTAATTTATGACCAGTTGAATCCTACTAAGGAAGGACTTACAATGGGTGAAGTTTTAGGAGGTATTAACAAAGAAACAGGAGGAGATGCTGTTATTGTTTCAGATGTAGGTCAGCACCAAATGTTTGCTTGGCGTTATGCTAAATTTAATAAAACGCGTAGCAATATAACTTCAGGAGGTTTAGGAACTATGGGCTTTGCGTTGCCAGCATCAATTGGCGCAAAAATGGGTGCTCCAGAACGTGAAGTTGTTGCAATTATTGGTGATGGAGGTTTTCAAATGACGATACAAGAGTTGGGAACAATACTTCAAACTAAAGCTGCCGTAAAAATAGTTGTACTTAACAATAGTTTTTTAGGAATGGTTCGCCAATGGCAAGAATTATTTTTTGACAGGCGTTATGCTTCAACAGTAATGACAAACCCAAATTTTGTGAAAATTGCAGAAGGGTATGGTATTGAGGCAAATAGAGTTGATAAACGTGAAGATTTGGCGGGTGCTATAAAAACGATGATTGCTTCAAAAGAATCTTATTTTTTAGAAGTAATGATAGAACAAGAAGATAATATATTTCCAATGATACCAACTGGAGCAAGTGTTTCAGATATAAGATTAAGTTAATTATGGAAGAAAGTAAAAATTTTACAGTTTCAGTGTATACTGAAAATAATATAGGAATATTAAATCGTATTTCAGCAATATTTTTAAAACGTCATATTAATATTGAAAGTATGACAGTTTCTAAATCTGAAATTGAACACGTACATAGATTTACGTTTGTGGTTGAAGTTACAGAGACTTTAATTAGAAAAGTTGTTGGTCAATTAGAAAAACAAATTGAAGTTATTAGAGCTTTTTATCATACTGAAGATGAGATAATTTATCATGAAACAGCATTGTTTAAAATTGCCTCAACACATTTATATGATGAAAAAATTCAAGATAAATTAAAGTTTAGAAGAGCACATATAATTGCAATTACCAATCATTATTTTGTAATTGAAGCTTCTGGCTTAAAAGAAGATATAAACAGAATGTATGATAAGTTAAAACCATTTGGCTTATTGCAGTTTGTTCGTTCAGGACGTATTGCCATAACACGGCCTAAAATGGCAATTTCAGAATTATTAACAGAAATTAATTAAAAGAATAAAAAATAAAAAAATGGCAAATTATTTTAATACGCTACCATTACGTTTACAATTAGAACAATTGGGACAATGTGAATTTATGGATAGTTCTGAATTTAGTAAAGGTGTAACGGCTTTAAAAGGTAAAAAAATTGTAATTGTAGGTTGTGGAGCTCAAGGGCTAAATCAAGGACTAAATATGAGAGATTCAGGTTTAGATATTTCATATACTTTACGGGAGGCTGCAATTAAAGAACAACGTCAATCTTACAAAAATGCAAGCGAAAATAAATTTAACGTTGGAACGTATGAAGAAATGATTCCCACGGCTGATTTGTTAATCAATTTAACACCAGATAAACAACATACAGCTGTTGTAACTGCTGTAATGCCTTTAATGAAAAAAGGAGCTGCATTATCCTATTCTCATGGATTTAATATTGTGGAAGAAGGAATGCAAATACGAAAAGATATTACCGTAATTATGGTAGCACCAAAGTCGCCAGGTTCTGAAGTTAGAGAAGAATATAAACGAGGATTTGGAGTGCCAACTTTAATTGCAGTACATCCTGAAAACGATCCTGAAGGAAAAGGTTGGGATTATGCAAAAGCTTATGCAGTAGGAACTGGTGGACACACGGCAGGTGTGTTAAAATCATCTTTTGTTGCTGAAGTGAAATCGGATTTAATGGGGGAGCAAACAATTCTTTGTGGATTGTTACAAACGGGTTCTATTTTATGTTTCGATAAAATGGTTGATGAAGGTGTAGATTCAGGATATGCTTCAAAATTAATTCAATATGGATGGGAAACTGTAACAGAGGCCTTAAAACATGGTGGAATTACAAATATGATGGACAGATTGTCTAATCCTGCAAAAATTGAAGCATTTAAGGCTTCAGAAGATTTAAAAGAAATTATGCGTCCACTTTTTCAAAAACATATGGATGATATTATGTCTGGACATTTTTCAAAAACCATGATGGAAGATTGGGCAAATGATGATAATAACTTATTAACTTGGAGAGCAGCAACTGGAGAAACTGCCTTTGAAAAAACACCAGCTGCAACTATTGAAATTTCTGAACAAGAATATTTTGATAACGGCGCATTAATGGTTGCTATGGTAAAAGCGGGTGTAGAATTAGCTTTTGAAACAATGACAGAAGCTGGTATTATTTCAGCATCTGCTTATTACGAATCTTTACACGAAACACCATTAATTGCTAATACAATTGCACGTAAAAAGCTTTTTGAAATGAACCGTGTAATTTCAGATACTGCAGAATATGGATGTTATTTATTTGATCATGCTTGTAAACCTTTAATTGCAGATTATGTAAAAAATGCACCAAGTAATATGGTAGGAAGACCATTTAATAATGGTTCAAATGACGTTGATAATAAAGAGTTGATTAAAGTAAACGCTACAATTAGAAATCATCCAGTTGAAGATATTGGAGAATATTTACGAGAGTCTATGACCTCGATGACCAAAATAGTTTAATTTAAAATTAGTTAAACCCATTTAATGAAAACAACTATTAAAAATAGCATCTCATTAGAAAAAATTTATAAATCTTAACATAACATCAAAGGAATTGTAGAACAAACTCCTTTGATGTTTATGAAGAATTTTTCGCATAAAATAAAAATATGTTTGTACATCCTTTTGATGATTTAGAAGTAATTGCCAGACAAGGAACTGTTGGCTTAGAAATTTTAAATAATAATCCAGAATTATTTCAGTTTTTAATATAGTAAGGTAATTTTAGATGTTAATTAAGTGTAGTTAAAAACAACAATTTGTTAAATAATAAACAAATTTAGCATGATATTAATTTTTTTACGTACTATTGTACCAATGAAAATAAACAATTTAAATATAACTGTAAAAACTCCCCGTTGCTTTTTCGATGTTTATCGCTGCGCGCGCTAATTCTTTCAATTCAAAAAAACAGTATATTAATTTTCATTTCTCAACAACAATTTTGCAATATATTTTTCACATAGTATTTTTTTTAATTTTCACTTTAGTTAATAAAGAAATTAGAATCGTTTGCTTTTTTTCTAGTCGCCGTCCCGTGAGGGCGTAATATTCTTTTGAAAACGGTGCGTCCGTTTTCCCTGTTAAAAAACATTAAAATTTAATTTTTAAAATAAAAAAGGAACTAGTGAAAGTTGTTATAGTCAATATATCACACATCAAATTTTCCAAAGTAATTTGTGAAACCATCAAAGAGTCTGCTAAAGTTAGAGGTACTGGTATTGCTGAAAGAACACCAGAATATATTACCAAAAAAATTAGCACGGGTGATGCCGTAATTGCAATTCATAAAGATGAATTTGCAGGGTTTTGTTATATAGAAACTTGGGATAATAAGGAGTTTGTTGTCAATTCTGGGTTAATTGTACATCCAAATTTTAGAAATCAAGGCTTAGCTAAAAAGATTAAAAAGAAAATTTTAGAATATTCAAAAAAAAAGTATCCCAAAGCTAAAATATTTGGTATTACTACAGGTTTAGCGGTATTAAAAATTAATTATGAATTAGGCTATCAGCCGGTTACTTTTTCTGAATTAACAACAGATGAAGCTTTTTGGAATGGTTGTAAAACGTGTAAAAATTATGATGTTTTACTTAGAATGGATAAAAAAATGTGTTTATGTACAGGAATGTTGTACGATCCCAATCATGATAAAAATGTAAAAGAGCATCCGTACAATTCAAAAGTTTTGAGCAGATTAAAAAAAATAAAACAAGCATTATTTCTTAAAAAAAATAAAAAATAACATGGATAAAGTAGTAGTAGCATATAGTGGTGGTTTAGATACTTCCTATTGCGTAAAATATTTACAAAACGAATTAAATTTAGAAGTACACAGTGCACTTATAAACACAGGAGGGTTTTCAGACAATGAATTAAAAGTTGTTGAAAAGAAAGCTTATGAAATGGGTGTTTCTTCTCACATAAACAAAAATATTTTAGAAGAATATTATAACAAAGCTATAAAATATATGGTTTTTGGGAACGTATTAAAAAATAATACTTATCCGCTTTCTGTAAGTGCTGAAAGAATTTTCCAGGCTATTGAAGTGGTTAAATACGCAAAAAAAATTGGTGCAAAATATATAGCACATGGAAGTACAGGAGCAGGAAATGATCAAGTACGTTTTGATATGATTTTTCAAACTTTAGCTCCTGAAATTGAAATTATTACACCAGTTAGAGATTTAAAATTATCTAGACAAGAAGAAATAACCTATTTAAAAAAATGTGGAGTTGATTATCCTTGGGAAAAAGCGAAATATTCAATTAATAAAGGAATTTGGGGAACAAGTATTGGAGGTGTTGAAACCTTAACGTCACATCAACCATTACCAGAAGATGCGTATCCAAGTCAGTTAGAGAAAACGAAGCCAACGGATATAAAACTTCATTTTAAAAAAGGGGAACTAATTGGGTTGAATGATGAAATTGATACACCAGTAAATACCATTTTAAAGTTAGAAGAATTGGCTTCTAAATATGCAATTGGTAGAGATATTCATGTAGGTGATACCATTGTTGGAATTAAAGGAAGAGTTGGTTTTGAAGCTGCAGCAGCTATAGTAATTATAAAAGCACATCATTTGTTAGAAAAGCATGTGTTGTCTAAATGGCAACAAAATTTAAAAGAGCAATTAGGAAGTTGGTACGGAATGTTATTGCATGACGGTCAATATTTTGAGCCTGCAATGAGAAATATTGAAGCTTTTTTAGAGAATTCTCAAGAAACGGTGACAGGTGAGGTTTTTGTAACGCTAAAACCGTATCACTTTAGTTTAAATGGTATTGAGTCTAAACACGATTTAATGAAATCTAAATTTGGAGAATATGGCGAAACTAATAAAGTATGGTCGGCAGAAGATGCAAAAGGATTTATTAAAATTCTAGGGACAGCAAATAAAATTTATCACAGTGTAAATTCATAATTATGATTAAAGTTGGAATAGTTGGCGGTGCAGGTTATACAGCAGGGGAATTAATTAGATTGTTAATTCATCACCCTAAAGTTGCGTTAAATTTTGTGTACAGTACATCAAATGCAGGAAATTATATTTACAATGTGCATCAAGATTTATTAGGGGCAATCGATTTAAAATTTACAGATACCATAAATTCTGAAGTTGATGTATTATTTCTATGTTTAGGACACGGAAATTCTAAAAAGTTTTTAGAGCAATATCAGTTTTCTTCAATTACTAAAATAATTGATTTAAGCAACGATTTTAGATTAGAAAACGATGCTGTTTTTGAAGAAAAAGAATTTGTATACGGCTTGCCTGAATTACAAAAAGAAACTATAAAATTAGCTAAAAATATTGCCAACCCTGGCTGTTTTGCTACAGCCATTCAATTAGCTTTATTACCATTGGTAAAACATAATTTAGTTAAAAGCTCTGTTCATATCAATGCGACAACTGGTTCGACTGGGGCAGGTGTTTCACCTAATACAAAAACACATTTTAGTTGGAGAGATAATAATTTTTCTGTGTACAAAGCATTTACACACCAACATTTAGGAGAGATAAATGAAAGTTTAGCCTCGCTTCAAAAAGGGTTTAATCAAGAGTTGTTTTTTATACCAAACAGAGGAAATTTTAGTAGAGGAATTTTTGCGTCAATCTATTTAGAATTTGATAAAGATATTGAAGTAGCCTACGAGTTATTCGAAGATTTTTATAAAGGTGCCGTATTTACGCATGTTTCTAAAACACCAATTCACTTAAAACAAGTAGTAAATACAAACAATTGTTTTCTCCATTTGGAAAAATATAATAACACACTTTTAATTACTTCGGTAATAGACAATTTATTAAAAGGAGCATCTGGTCAGGCAATTCAAAATATGAATCTGTTATTTGGTTTTAAAGAAACAGCAGGGTTACAATTAAAAGCAACCTCATTTTAAATAATAAAAACGAACAAATGAAAATAGCAATTATAGGAACAGGGAATTTAGGGTATTCAATAGCTTTAGGGATTTTATCTCAAAAGAATTTTACGTTGGATAACTTGTATTTAACAAAGCGAAATATAGCATCTTTAAGTTCGTTGGATAAGTTACCAAATGTTCAAATTTCTACAGATAATAAAGAGGCAATAAAATTTTCAGATATTATTATACTCGCAGTGCAACCAAATCAGTTATCAGCTGTTTTAGAAGAAATAAAAGAAGAAATAGACACTAAAAGACACACCATAATATCTGTAATAACGGGTAGAAAAATTAACGAGATTGAAGCTGTTATTGGAAATAAAACAGCGATAATTAGGAGTATGCCAAACACGGCTATTTCTGTTGGACAATCTATGACCTGCTTGAGTGCAAACCAAAATGGATTTGAGAATATTGAACTAGCTAAAACTATTTTTAATTCGTTGGGAAAAACAATATATATTGAAGAAAAATTAATGCAATCGGCTACTGTAATTTGCGCAAGTGGTATTGCTTTTTGGATGCGTTTAATCCGTGCAACAGCTCAAGGAGCAGTTCAGTTAGGTTTTCATGCAAACGAAGCGCAAGAATTAGCAATGCAAACCTGTTTGGGAGCAGCTAGTTTGTTAATAGAATCGGGTAATCATCCAGAGCAAGAAATTGATAAAGTAACCACACCAAGTGGTTGCACTATTGAAGGTTTAAATGAGATGGAACACCAAGGGTTAAGTTCTTCAATAATAAAAGGATTGGTAACATCTTTTGAAAAAATTAATCAGATTTAAAACTATTAAAAATGGAATTATTTAATGTGTATCCGTTATATAATGTTACTCCTGTAAAGGCTAAAGGAGCGTATGTTTGGGATGAAAACAACACAAAATATTTAGATTTATATGGAGGTCATGGTGTAATATCTATAGGGCATACACATCCGCATTATGTTAATTTATTATCTGAACAGTTAACTAAAATTGGATTTTATTCAAACTCAATTCAAAATCCGTTACAGCAAAAGTTAGCAAATAAATTAGGAAAACTTTCAGGTTGTGATAACTACAATTTATTTTTGTGTAATTCAGGTGCTGAAGCGAACGAGAACGCCTTAAAATTAGCGTCGTTTGTAACAGGAAAAAGTAGAATAGTTGCCTTTAACAATTCTTTTCATGGAAGGACATCAGCAGCAGTTGCAGTTACAGATAATGCAACTATTAATGCGCCCATAAATTTACAACAAGAAGTTACCTTTTTACCTTTGAATGCTATTGAATTGGTTATTAATGAATTGGAAAAAGAAGATGTAGCAGCTGTAATTATTGAAGGAATTCAAGGCGTTGGAGGGTTAGATGAAGGAACTACCGAGTTTTTTCAAGAAGTAGAGGAAATATGTAATAAAAAAGAAGTGCCATTAATTTTAGACGAAATACAATCGGGTTATGGACGAAGTGGGCAGTTTTTTGCATTTCAGCATCATCATATTCAGCCAGATATTATTACCATAGCTAAAGGAATGGCCAATGGATTTCCAATTGGAGGTGTTTTAATAGCTGATAAATATGAAGCTAAATTTGGAATGTTAGGCACCACTTTTGGAGGAAATCACTTAGCTTGTGTAGCCGCAATTTCAGTATTGGATGTTATTGAAGAGGAAAGTTTAATAAAAAATGTAAATGAGGTTTCTAATTACTTTTTAGAAGAAATTAAAGCAATTTCTCAAGTAAAAAAAGTGAAAGGAAAAGGATTAATGTTGGGTGTTGAATTCAATTTTGAAGTTGCTGAACTTCGAAAAAAATTAATATTTAACAAGCATATTTTTACTGGAGGAGCAAGTAATAAAAAATTGTTAAGAATTTTACCACCACTAAATATCAATAAAGAGCAAATAACTGTTTTTATTAATGCATTGAAAGAACTATTAGCCTAATGAATAGAAACTTAACATCTCAACAAAAAAATGCTGTTTTATTGTCTATGGCACAACTAATTGCTGCTGAAAAAGCAGTAATAATAAAAGCTAATAAAATAGATGTAGAAAGTTATAGAGGTGAAGATATAGCAATGTACGACCGTTTAAAAGTAGATGAAGAAAAAATTGAGGGAATGATTTTGTCACTCCAACAACTAATTGCTGATGTTGATCCAGTAGGAAAAGATTTATTTCATTTTACACACGAAAACGGGCTAAAAATCACCAATAAATCTGCACCATTTGGAACGGTTTTAATTATTTATGAATCTAGGCCAGATGTAACTGTTGAAGCAGCAGGAATTGCTTTTAAATCGGGTAATAAAATTTTATTAAAAGGAGGGAAAGAATCATTAAATTCAAATTTAAAAATTGTGAATTTATGGCACAAAGCACTCATAGAAAACAATATTTCAACCAATTGGGTTGAATATTTAAATTATAATAGAGCCAAAATACAAGTATTTTTAGAAAACCCTACACAAAAAGTAGATTTAATTGTACCTCGCGGAGGTGAAAAACTAATTGCCTTTGTAAAGCAACATGCAACTTGTCCGGTAATTGTAAGTGGTAGAGGAAATAATTTTATTTATGTAGATATAGAGGCTAATCTAAACCTTGCTTTAAAGGTGATTTTGAATGCGAAAACAGCAAAAATTTCTGCTTGTAATGCGGTGGATAAAGTTATTATAAATTCTAATTTAATAGCTAAAGAAACCTTCATTAAGAAATTAATTAATAAACTTTTAAAGTTTAATGTTGAAATTTTAGGAGATGTAGAGTTATCAGCTTTTGAAAATGTAAGTTCTTTCGATAGTGATGAAATTTGGTTTAAGGAGTTTTTAGATTATAAAATTGTAATTGGAACTGTAAACTCTTCAGAAGAAGCTATTGCCAAAATCAATAAATACGGAGGTGGGCATTCAGCAGTAATTATCACAAAAAATGATAAAACTGCAAATACATTTATGGAATCGGTTGATTCAGCGGCGGTGTATCAAAATGCTTCAACCAGATTTACAGATGGTGGAGAGTTTGGTTTAGGCGGTGAATTGGCAATAAGTACTGATAAATTACATCATAGAGGTCCAATGGGATTGCAACATTTAGTAACAAATAAGTGGTATATATACGGAGATGGGCAAATCAGATAAAAAAAGAATACTATTAAAAATAGGTACGAATGTACTGACTAAAGAGACGAATAATATTTCTAGAGGAAAAATTGAAGACATTGCTCGGCAAATAGTAGCTTTAAAGGAGGAGTATGAATTTGTAATTGTAAGTTCAGGTGCAATTGCCGCAGCTAAACAATTTGTAAATTTAGAAAGTAATGGAAAGAAAATAAATGTGAAGCAGGCATTAGCATCAATTGGTCAGCCTCATTTAATGCGGATTTTTCAGGAAAATTTTAGAGAGTTAGGTTTATTAACTTCTCAATGTTTATTGTCGTATTCAGATTTTGAAAAAAAACAATCTAAAAAAAACATTATAAACACGATAAATGTGTTAGTTAAAAATAATTACATTCCAATTATTAATGAAAATGATACAGTTGCTACAGATGAAATTAAATTTGGAGATAATGATAAATTATCGGCTTTAACGGCTGTTTTATTAGATGTTGATTTGTTCATAATAGCCACCAATACCAACGGCATTTATACAAAAGAATCAATGAATAATAATGAAGCAAAAACTATTATAAAATCATCGAATATTCAGTTGCTTAAAACTCAAATAGAAAAATCAATTTCAAAAGGAGGTACTGGAGGAATGAAAACCAAAATTGAAGCTGCAGAAATAGCTCAAAAAGCGACTATTGAAACTTGGATTTTAAATGGATTAAATGATAATTTTATGGTTAATGCTATTAAAAATAAAATAAACTTTACAAAAATAACAAGAAAATAGAATGAAACATTATTCAAGTATATACAATCTTAATAACCTTCAGAAGACGGTTAAGGAAGCTATTGAACTTAAGGGAAAACCTTTAGAATATGAAGCACTTGGTAAAGGAAAAACAATTTGCTTGTTATTTTTTAACAACAGTTTACGTACTCGATTAAGCACTCAAAAAGCAGCTCAAAATTTAGGAATGCAAACTATTGTAATGAATTTTGGTAGTGAAGGATGGCAACTAGAATTTGAAGATGGCGCTGTGATGAATGAACATAAATCCGAACATATAAAAGAAGCAGCAAAAGTAATTTCTCAATATTGCGATATTGTGGCAATAAGGGCATTTGCATTGTTAAATAATAAAGAAAAAGATGAAGCAGAAATTGTATTAAATAATTTTAAAAAATACGCAAGCGTTCCTGTTGTTAATATGGAAAGTGCCATTGGTCATCCGTTACAAGCGTTGGCTGATGCAATTACAATAGAAGAAAATAAAATAATAAATAAGCCTAAAGTTGTGTTATCTTGGGCACCACACCCAAAAGCTTTGCCACACGCGGTTGCAAATTCATTTGTAGAAATGATGCAATTGCAAGATGTAGATTTTGTAATTACACATCCTGAAGGTTATGAGTTAAATCCAGAAATCACTAAAAATTCAATGATTGAATACAATCAGGAAAAAGCATTTGAAAATGCAGATTTTATTTATGTAAAAAATTGGAGTTCGTATAAAGAGTATGGACAGGTTTTAAAAACTGATTCTGAATGGATGATAACAGCTAATAAAATGAAATTGACAAACAACGCGAAGTTTATGCATTGCTTACCAGTGAGAAGAAATGTGGTGGTTACCGATGAGGTGATAGATTCTAAAAATTCAATTGTAATAGAACAGGCAAATAATAGAACTTATTCAGCTCAAATTATATTGAAAAAAATATTGGAGAATCTATAATTGAGAGAATTTTAAAATAAGTTTACGCAGTCAACCTGAATTTGTTTTAGGTTATCATAACAAGTAGTTATTAGTAGGGTAAGATTCTGAAATAAATTCAGAATGACGATTTAAGTAGTATAAAAAATGAAAAAAGAAACACTGCATATAGTTAAAATTGGTGGAAATGTTATAAATAATGAAGAAGCATTAACTTCATTTTTAAAAGATTTTTCTGAACTAGAAGGGTTTAAAATTTTGGTGCATGGAGGTGGGAATAGAGCGACAGAAATTGCTTCAGAAATGGGTTTGAAACCAAAAATGATTCAAGGAAGAAGAGTCACGGATGAAACTAATTTAGAAGTGGTAACAATGGTGTATGCAGGGTTGTTAAATAAAAACATAACAGCTCAATTACAGCAAAATAATTGCAATGCTTTAGGTTTGTCGGGTGCTGATGCTAATTGTATGTTGGCTCACAAACGTATTGTTAAAGACATAGATTATGGATTTGCGGGTGATATAGATGCTGTAAATTCAGAAATTATAAATGTATTTTTACAAAACAATATTACTCCAGTTTTTTGTGCAATTACTCATGATAAAAAAGGTCAATTATTAAATACAAATGCAGATACAATTGCTTCAGAAATTGCAATTGCAATGAGTGAGTTGTTCCATGTACAGTTAAATTATGTATTTGAATTGAAAGGAGTTTTAGAAACTATTGAAGATGAAAATTCAGTAATTAAAGACATTAATTTGGATAAATACGAACAGTTAATTGAACAGCGTATTATTTCAAATGGGATGATTCCTAAACTTCATAATTGTTTTAATGCCTTAAAAAAAGGAGTTCAAAAAGTAAAAATTGGTGACGCTTCATTAATAAAAAGCACTAATAAATTATATACAACACTAACAATATAAAAAGGTTCTTCATGCTGAAGATGTCACACTGAGCTTGTCGAAGTGTTGTTTCAGCATCACATTCAATGAAGAAAAAAATTAAATGATTTAGTAAAAGTTTGAAACTAATATTAATAATAATTAAAAAATGATGAGACCCTGAACCAAGTTTAGGGTGACGTAAATTTTAAAGTACTTAAAAAGTAGATAATGATAGAACAATTAACAAAAGAAGCTATTGAATTGCTTAAAAATTTAATTTCGAAGCAATCGTTTTCAAGTGAAGAAAATGAAACAGCTCTGTTAATCATGCAATGGTTTTCTAGCCACAATATAAAATTTGAAAGTAAAAAACACAATATTTGGGCAAAAAATAAATATTTCGACATTTCCAAAAAAACAATATTGTTAAACTCGCACCATGATACTGTGAAACCAAATAAAGGTTACACAAAAGACCCATTACATCCGGAAGTTGTTGATGATAAATTGTATGGCTTAGGAAGTAATGATGCAGGTGGTTGTTTGGTTTCTTTATTAGCAACATTTACCTATTTTTATGAACGAAATGATTTGAACTATAATTTTGTAATAGTGGCTTCTGCTGAGGAAGAAAACTCTGGTCCAAATGGTTTAAATAGCATGCTAAAAGTGATTCCTGAAATTGATTTTGCAATTGTTGGGGAACCAACATTAATGCAATTAGCAATTGCAGAAAAAGGATTGCTGGTTTTGGATTGCGAATCGAAAGGAACTGCTGGTCACGCTGCACACGGAGTAGGAGATAATGCAATTTATAATGTGATTGAAGATGTAAATTGGTTTCAGAATTTTAAATTTTTAAAGATCTCTGAAACCTTAGGGGAAGTTAAAATGACAGTTACTCAAATAGAAGCAGGGCATCAGCACAATGTAATTCCGGCAAGTTGTAAATATGTGGTTGATGTTAGAGTTACAGATGCGTATAGTAATCAAGAAGTTTTAGAGATTATTCAGTCAAATGTGAAGTCTCAAGTAGTTGCTAGATCACTTCGGTTAAATTCGTCTTCAATACCGAAAAACCATCCAATTGTTGAAGCTGGAATTAAATTAGGAAGAGAAACTTACGGTTCACCAACATTATCAGATCAAGCGGTTTTAAGCTGCCCATCTTTAAAATTAGGACCAGGACAAAGTTTACGTTCACATACCGCCGATGAATTTATTTATGTAAACGAAATTGAAGAAGGCGTTGATTTATATATTAAAATTTTAGAAGGAATAACTTAGGAAGTGGTCACTGAGCGGAGTTGAAGTGATGGTAAATGAATGTTATGTGGTTTTGACTCCGCTCAACCACCAAATTTTTAAAACAAGAAAATTATGAAACTTTGGGATAAAGGATTTTCAACCGATAAAAAAATAGATTTATTTACTGTTGGAAATGACAGAGAGTTAGATTTGATTATTGCCAAATACGATATTATTGGGAATATTGCACACGCAAAAATGTTACATAGTATTGGATTGTTAACTTTGGAAGAACTAAAAGATTTGGAAGTTGAACTAGCATCAATTTTAAAAACTATTGAAAAAGGTGAATTTGTTATTGAAGATTCGTTTGAAGACGTTCATTCTAAAGTAGAATTTTTATTAACTGAAAAGTTAGGTGATACTGGTAAAAAAATTCACACAGCACGTTCAAGAAACGATCAGGTTTTGGTTGATGTGCATTTGTATTTAAAAGATGCATTGAACGAAATAAATGGAGAAGTTGATGAACTTTTCGATTTGTTAATTTCATTAGCTGAGCAATATAAAGAAGTACTATTACCTGGCTATACACATTTACAAATTGCAATGCCATCATCATTTGGATTATGGTTTTCAGCCTATGCAGAAACTTTGATTGATGATATTTATTTTCTAAAAGCAGCGTATAAAGTTGCTGATCAAAACCCGTTAGGTTCAGCAGCAGGATATGGTAGTTCATTTCCAATTGATAGAGATTTTACAACTAGAGAGTTGAATTTTGAAACCTTAAAATTTAATTCTGTAGCAGCTCAAATGGGAAGGGGAAAATTAGAAAAATCAGCGGCGTTTGCTATAAGTTCTGTAGCAAGTACATTGTCAAAAATGAGTATGGATATTTGCTTGTATATGAGTCAGAATTTTAGTTTTATTTCATTTCCAGATGAATTAACCACTGGCTCAAGCATTATGCCTCACAAAAAAAATCCAGATGTTTTTGAATTGATTAGAGGGAAATGCAACAAATTACAAGCGTTACCTTATGAATTTACATTAATTACAAATAATCTTCCAAGTGGTTATCATAGAGATTTACAATTGTTAAAAGAAGGGTTAATTCCTTCATTTTCAACCTTAAAATCGTGTTTAGAAATGTTAACCTATTCCTTAAAAAATATTCAAGTAAAAACTACGATTGTTGAAGATGAAAAATATACATATTTATTTAGTGTTGAGGAAGTTAACAAACTAGTTCAAAATGGAATTCCGTTTAGAGATGCTTACAAAATTGTAGGTAAAAACATTCAGGAAGGTAATTTTAATCCAGACAAAAAAGTAAATCATACACACAAAGGAAGTATTGGTAATTTGTGTTTAGATGAAATTATAGCAAAGAAAAATAATGCATAAAATAAATGAAAATTGATGTCATATTGAGCTTGTTGAAGGGCGGTTGACTTTTTCCTTAGTCTAGGTTTTTGTCTTCATTTATGAGATTGCCACAGTCGCTACCGCTTCTTCGCAATGACAAAAAAAAATATCATTGCGAGAGCAACGAAGCAATCTGTTGTTTTGGAGTTCTATTCATGAGATAACTTCGGTTATACTTTCCTCGTTATGACGTGTTGGTTTTTGTTTTCGTCTTTGTTTTAAGCATTAGGCACTAGTTGTACTTTTCCCTTCGTTTTAGTTTTTAGGTAAAAGACGAAAGCTTACATCCCAAACAACTTCTTAAATTAGTTTTTAATCCATCACAAATTTAAACCCAAGGGAAACTATTCCTGAGCTTAAACCAGTATTTCTCTGATAGTTACTATACTTTAAATCTATATTTTTTAAGCCAAATTTTCCAATATGCCGTTTGGCAAAAATATCGGTATAAGAAATTCCGAAACCAACTTGACTAGAATTGTATTCAGACAAATCATAATCTGAAGTGTAAAATTGTTCTGTTGAAACATGCTGTTCAAAAGGAGCAAAATACTTCGCTTTAGTTTGTGTGTAATATCTATATGATGGATAAAGAGTAAAGTTATCACTTATTTTAAAAGGTAATTCAATACTTGCCGTTTGTGAATTTATTCCCCAATCATCTGAATAATATCGATAATAAGTTCTTAAGGTAAGTTTTTCATTGATGTAATAATTAAAACGTGCACCAATAGGTATTTTCAATCTTGTATTTGGCAAACGCTCAATATCATCCGCTAATTGAAAAACATCCGTATTATTTTTAGATGTATAATTATGAATGCTATTTGCATTTCCAATATAATAATTTGCCCTATCACCAAAATATACCCGTTGCATGGGATTTGATAACCAACCACTTTGTTGAACTACATCTACAAATAATGATAGCTGTGCTTTTTTGCTAATAATTTGAGAAAATGAGAGAGAAGCAGCATATGAATTTCTTTTTTTATCAGTTACCAAAGTTGTATTTATTGGCATCCAAACATTGGCACTATTTTTATCAATAATTGAACCACTTTGATCTAAAATATCTACACCACTAAAAAAACCGGCATTTAAGTTCTCATTAGCAGTAATATAAGAATAAATTTCAGTTGGATATCTTGGATTCCAAGTATCTAAATACACATTTCCTTTCAGGCCTATTTCTGTATTTTTTTGATTAAATAATTTTGCTATTCCGCCTCCAATTCCAAAAGATTGATAATCATATTCATGAGAGATGCTGAGGTTTCCGTTAATAATGGTATTTCTATCATCTGAAGAGTGACTGTAATTAAATGTGCCATTTACCCAAACATCGGAGCGGGAAGCTCCTGTTGATTCAACCCATGGAGTTGCTCCTCTATTTGCTACATTATTAGTATTTGATTGTGAAGCTCCAGATTTTGCATTAAATCCACCCTTATTTTTGGAGTTACTTTTGTCCTCATCTCTATCTTTGTCTCCATTTTCATTTTTAAAAGTACTTCCAGAATAATCAAAAGGATTTAAATTACTTGAAGATGCAGATGTGTAGGCAGAAATTGTTGCATCAACAGTAAATACATCATCATCGTTTAACGGAATTGATACTACAAAATTTGTTGCAATATCGGTTAGTTTTTCATTTCCAATACCTCCAGTTACAGCGGCATTATCACCATTTTGAGAATAAAAGCTAGAAATCATGTCAATTTCAGTAGTTTCTAAAACTCTTTTTTTATAGGTAGTTTCATTTTTAATTTCTGATTGTGAATACCCAATTATGGAAATAAACAATGTACTAAGAATTAAAATTTTTCTCATTGTATTATTTAAAATTAATTACAGCCGCAGCCTCCACCCGATTTTCCTCCATTTGCGCCAGATGCACCTTCTCTATACACTTGAAAACTAGTTTCAAAATGTTTGATATATTTTGCGGATAAAGCCATGTCAGGATCATTTAAATATACTTTTTCATATTCTTTAACAACTACACAAGATGTTAAAGAACTCAATAATAGCAGTAATGCACTAATTTTTTTAATCATAATTTGTTAATATTTATATGTTTTGAAGTGTAAATTTTTCCTGTATCATCAATAATAATACATTCAACATTTTTCAGTTGATTTATTCTGTTTAAGCCAACATCAGTACCCATTACAAAAATTGAAGTTGCTAAAGCATCTGCTAATTCAGCTTTTGGAGCAAAAACCGAAACGCTAATAATTCCGCTTGAAGGGTAGCCAGTTCTAGGATTAATAATATGTGTGTATCGTTTGTTGTTAAAAGTAACGTACTTTTCATAATCTCCCGATGTAACAACTGCACCATTACTAATTGGGAAGATGGCAAAAGTAGTATTTTTATTTAATGGATTTGTAATTGCTACTTTCCAATCATCACCATTGGGTTGTTTCCCCCACGTATTCATATCCCCAGATGCATTTATAATCCCTGCTTTAACACCTTTAGAAATCAATAATTGTTTTGCTTTATCTGCTGCATATCCTTTTCCGATACCTCCAAAGCCAATTTTCATCCCTTTTAATTTTAGAAAAATGGTTTGGTTTTTTGTGTCTAGAATAATATTTTGATATCCAACTTTTGAAACGGAATTTATTATTTCTTCTTCCGAAGGCATTGTTTTCATGCTTCCATCAAACTTCCAAATTTTATCCATAGAAGCGTAACTTATATCAAATGCGCCATCAGTTAATGTTGAAAGAGCTATAGCTCTTTCAACAAGGTTAAATAATTCTTTATCAACTTTTACGGGGCGAATTCCAGCGTTTTTTATAATGTTTGAAGTTTGAGAATTTTTATCCCAAGATGATATCATTTTTTCAATTCTTAAAATTTCTGAAATAGCAATTTTAATATATTTTGTTGCTTCTAAAGAATCAATAGCAACTACTGAAATATCAAAACGACTTCCCATCAATTTTAATGTTTGTCTATGTATTTGTTGTGCATAAGACGTACTAACCAAAACTAGTAATAGGATTAAAATAGTGTATTTTTTCATAAAACTAAAACGAGGCTAAAATTTTAATATATTTTGCTGGAGTTGTTTTTTTATAACCGGTACTTCCTAGTACTTTTCCATTTTTATCTAAAACAGCAACATAAGGAAAATAACCTCTTAGGTTATATTTTTCCATCAATTGGTTATTTTGAAAT
This sequence comes from Lutibacter sp., assembly GCF_046055765.1. Taxonomy (GTDB): domain Bacteria; phylum Bacteroidota; class Bacteroidia; order Flavobacteriales; family Flavobacteriaceae; genus Lutibacter. The sequence continues at coordinate 43,002 of NZ_JASFZF010000035.1, forward strand.
TGTTGTTCTTTGGTTAATTTATTTGTTTTCTTTCTTGGAAAATCGGCTTTAATTAGCACAAAATTATTTTTTGCGTATGTTTTAAACTCTTTTGAGCTCCAAATCTCTTTTTCTAATTTAATACACGGTGCACACCAATCGGAGCCTTGAAAAACCAACACTATATGTTGGTCTTTTTCAACGGCAATTTCTTTGGCGGTTTCAATATTAGTTAGCCACTCTTGTGCAGTTCCTATAAAAACAATTAAAAAGAACAGTACACTTAAAGTTATTTTTTTCATTTTACCAATTGGGTTTTAGCAATAGTCGTTAGATTATAATTTAATAACAAAGAATAAACTTAAAACCCTACCGTAAAAAAACTAAAATTTAAACGAATTGAAAACCAGTTAAATATCTAGTTGCAAGCTTGCCAAATAACTTCTTTTGGAGTTGGCGCAGTAATTATAACAATTTTTTTAGTAACTGGGTGAATAAATTCAATGTTGCGTGCGTGTAAATGAATACTTGCATCTTTATTGCTTCTGTTGAAACCATATTTTAAATCACCTTTAATAGGTGATCCAATAGTTGCTAACTGACATCTAA
>NZ_JASFZF010000036.1:0-7550 GCF_046055765.1 Lutibacter sp.
ATCTCGTAAAAATCAAAAAAGGACTTATTTTGAAAAGATAAAAGAGCTAATTTTAGCTACTCGACTGGAGTTTAGATATTCAAAAGAAAAAATTTTATCGCTATATGCCTCAAATGCACCTTTTGGTGGAAATGTTGTTGGTTTGGATGTTGCCTCGTGGCGTTATTTTGGTCGGTTAGCAAATGAGCTTTCTTGGTCGGAAAGTGCAACATTAGCTGTATTACCAAATGCACCAAGTTTAATTTATCCGGGAAAAAATCAACAAAAATTAGTTGAGAAACGGAATAGGTTGTTAAAAAAACTGTTTAATAAAAAAATTATTGATACGCTAACATACGAATTAGCGATTGAAGAAGAATTACCACAAAAGCCATATAAAATTCCTCAAATAGCACCTCATTTATTACAAAATGTAACTAAAACTCAAAAAGGAAAACGAGTAAAAACTTCTTTAAAAATGAATTTACAACAGCGTGTAAATTCAATAGTAAAAGAACATTATAATGAATTAAGAAAAAATGAAATTAACAATATTGCAGTGTTAATTTTAGATGTAAAAACTAGAAAAATTTTAGTTTATATTGGCAATTCACCAACTACAAAATTACATCAAAAAAATGTTGATATTGTAAACAAACCTAGAAGTACGGGAAGTATTTTAAAACCTTTTTTATATGCTGCAATGTTAGATGCTGGAGATATTTTACCTAACACTTTAGTGGCTGATATTCCAACGCAAATAGGAAGTTATAAACCGCAAAATTTTAATAAAAAGTTTGATGGAGCCGTATTTGCAAGTATTGCATTATCTAAATCATTAAATGTTCCAGCAGTTAGAATGTTACGAAGTTTTGGGTTAGATAGATTTCATCATTATTTAAAAGAGTTAAAATTGAAAGACATAAAGTATAATGCAAATCATTATGGATTGTCCTTAATTTTAGGAGGTGCAGAAAGTAATTTATGGGATTTATGTAAAAGTTATGCGTCTATGGCTTCAACTATTAATCATTATGATGATACTCAAGGAAAATATTATAAAAATGAATTTTTAGAACCTTCATATTTAGCAAATTTTAAACCTAATTTTGGTGAAATTTCAGTTGAAAAAACAATTTTTGACGCAGGTTCAACCTATTTAACTTTTGAAGCATTAAATAAAGTAAATAGACCAGAAGGTGAAGAAAGTTGGGAATTTTATAACGGTTCAAATAAAATAGCATGGAAAACCGGTACAAGCTTTGGATTTAGAGATGCGTGGGCAATTGGAACGACCAAAGATTATACAGTTGGTGTTTGGGTTGGAAATGCTGACGGAGAAGGAAGACCAGGTTTGGTAGGAATTTCTGCAGCAGCTCCTATTTTGTTTAATGTATTTGACGTTTTACCCAAAAGTAATTGGTTTGAAAAACCTTTTGACGAACTAGTAAAAATACCTATTTGTAGTAAAAGTGGTTATAGAGCTAGTGATATTTGTGAGATAAAAGACACTGTTTTTGTACAAAGGGCTGGTTTAAAAACAAAACCTTGTCCATACCATATTTGGGTACATTTAGATAAAAATGAGCAATATCAAGTAAATTCTTCATGTGAAACTCTTAAAAACATGGTTCATAAAAGCTGGTTTGTTTTACCTCCTTTGCAAGGATTTTATTATAAAAATAATCACCCTCTTTATAGAAAATTACCAAATTTCAGAAAAGATTGTTTGAGCGAGGGAAAACCGCAAATGGAGTTTATTATTCCAAAAGAAAATACCACAACTTATTTAACAAAAGATTTTAATGGAGAAAAAAATAACTTACTTTTAAAAGTAGTTCATACAAACTCAAACACAAAATTGTTTTGGTATTTAAATAGAACATTTATTGGAACTACAGAACATATTCACGAAATAGAAGTAATGCCTAAAGTAGGAAGGCATCAAATAATAGTTATTGATGAGCTTGGAAATGAGATAAAGAGAGAAATTGAAATTAAAGACTAACTTTTTTGAACATATATTCAAATGTTGTATCTTGCATTAAAAATTAATGAAAACTAATTTAACGTCCACACATTAGATATGCTACAAATTTTACTAGTTGATGACGAAAAAGACGCTTTAGAAGCTCTTGAATGGAAATTAAATAATTACGTTAAGAACGTAAAAATCACTACTTGTAATTCACCTGTTAAAGCAATTGATATTATTAATAATGAAAAACCAGATGTGGTATTTTTAGATATTCAAATGCCTGAAATGGATGGTTTTACAATGATAGAAAAAGTTAAAAATAGAGATTTTAATCTAATTTTTACTACGGCACATGATGAATTTGCATTAAAAGCAATTAAAGTTTCAGCAATAGATTATTTGTTAAAACCCATTGATAAGGACGAATTATTAGCTTCAATGGAAAAAATTAAAGTATCTAGTGAAGGTGATTTATTAGAGGATAAATTAAAATTATTATTGAATAACTTAAACGATAATAACGATAAAATAAATATTTCTGCTGATGGTAAAGTGTATTTATTAGATAAAGACGATGTTATAATGTTAAAATCTGATAAAAGTTATACTACAATTTTTTTAAAATCTGAACAACAAATTTTAGTTTCTAAAACTCTTAAAGAGGTTGAGAAAAAATTTCCATTTCCTGAATTTTTTAGAGTCCATAATTCATATTTAATTAATTTAAATCATATAAAAGAATATTTAAAAGGATTAGGTGGTGAGTTAATTATGACTAATGGTTTAACGGCAAGTATTAGTAGAAACAGAAAAGCCGAATTATTTAAAAAACTATATTTAGACTAAAGAATGCTTTTAGATTTTCATTCTGAAATATACTCATGGATACGTGGTGGACTTTTTGTTTTATTCATTTATCATTTTTTGATTTTTTTTCAGAATAAAAGCAAATTGTATTTATACTATAGTTTGTATTTATTAGCGTTAACAATTTATTTATTTCAACATCTACTTCCTGAAGAAACTTCTACTTTTTATAACTATTTAAATTTTCCTATTCAATTTTTAGCCTATGCTGCTTATGTAGCTTTTGCAAGAGATTTATTAGATACTAGAGCTCATTTAATAAAATGGGATAAGTATTTTGAAATTGAAATAAAAATACTGTTGATTTTAGCAGTTGTTTTTGTTTTAATTCAATTCCTTTTTGGAGAAAATTATCAAAATAAAGCATTTGTAATTATAGCTCCATTTTTAACACTATTTACTTTAGCATCGTTTTATGTAATAATTTCAAAAATCAAAGATAACTCTGCACGTTATTTTGTTGCAGGCTCTTTAATATATGTATTACTAGCTAATGTAAGTTTTATTGAAATTATTACAGGGCCCAAATTTTTTATAGATTATGGCGTTCAACCTATGTTTTTTGTTTATTTAGGAGCGTTTCTTCAAAGTATTATTTTTTCAATAATTATAGGTTTTATTATTAAAAGAATTCAGGATAAAAGTAAAAATGCTGAAGTTAGACTAGCGGTAAAATTAAAAGAAATGGAGGAACTTAAAATGACCGCTTTACAAAGTCAAATGAATCCTCATTTTTTATTTAATTCTCTAAATTCTATTAATAATTTTGTACTTAAAAATGAAGTGGAAAAAGCTTCAGATTACATCACAAAATTTTCAAAACTTATTCGTGTAATTTTAAATAGCTCATCTAGCCCAACATCAAGCCTTTCAGAAGAATTAACAATTTTAGCTTTATATGTTAAGCTTGAGCAAATGCGTGTAACAGGTGGGTTTAATTACAATGTTACAATTGGTGATAATATAAATTCAGAAAGTATAAAAGTACCACCGTTATTTTTACAGCCTTTTATTGAAAATGCAATTTGGCATGGAATTATGAAAAAAAAGGGTGAAAAAACAATCGATTTATCTATAAAAGAAGATAATGGCTATGTTTTATGTGAAATACTAGATAATGGTGTTGGGATAAATAAAACAAAACAAATTACCCACTTATCTCAAAAGAAAAAATTCTTTGGTGCAGAAGCTACAGAAAATAGGATTAGAATTTTACATCAAAATAAAGGCGTTGATATTGAAATAAAAGATATTTCTAATGAAAACACTACAGGAACCAAAGTTTCTATTAGGTTTCCTCTTAACTAAGCTAAAGTCCTATTGAAGTTGTTAACTCCTAAAAACTCTGTTTACATAAAAAAACACGCCATTTATATATTTTTAGAAGTCATTTGTTAATTTATTCCAAAATAAACAATTTAACAGTGTATATTTGTTAAGTATTAATGTCAAGAGGGGTTTTGACATTATACATTAAAACATTAAATAAGTCTTTGGGGTTGATTTATTTATTCCTTGAACATTGTATATTCGAATTACAATGTTCAAGGTTTTTTTTTGAAAAAAGATTGATTTCAAATTTCTTCTTTACACTTTAAATAAATATATTTGAATGATTTTATGAAAAAAATTATACAAATATTTATTTACCTTTTTATACACATTACGTTTGGTCAAGTTGATTATTCTAATAGCTGGGAAGACTTTTTCTCCTATAATAATGTGAAAGATTTTATAAAAACAGAGAATGTAATATATGCCATTGTAGATAATGCTGTTTTCACATATAATATTAGTACATCTGAAATAACAAAAATATCTTCGGTGAATGGTCTTTCAGGAGAAAATATCTCCAGTTTATATTATAGTAAATATTTTGATAAAATTATTATTGGATATGAAACTGGACTTCTTGAAATTATCGACAACAAAAATAATATTTCTATAGCAAAAGACATTGTAAATTTTAATTATTCGGGTAACAAACAAATTAATAATATTACAGAATACAATAACAAATTGTATCTATCAACATCATTTGCAATAATTATATATGATTTAGAAATATCTCAATTTGGAGATACGTACTTTATTGGAAACCAATCTTCTGACATCACAATTAATCAAATTAAAATTTATGGAAATACTATTTATGCAGCTACAGAAAATGGTATTTTTACTGCAGATGCTAATAGTCCTAATTTAATTGATTTTAATAATTGGACACAACATTTTTCTGATAATTTTTCTGCTATAGAAGTGTTTAATAATGAAGTAGTTGTTTCAAGTAACCGTAATTTATACACTATTGAAAATAATACATTATTATTACAAAAAACGTATCCGTTAGCTATTATTAGCTTAAAATCTTCCAAAGAAAATTTAACCATAAGTACACTAAGAAGTGTATATGTAAATGATGTGAATTATTTAGAAATTTTAAACTATACAACAAGTGCAACAGCTATATTTTACTATAATTTAAATACTGCTTTTTTTATTGATAATACGCTGTACTTAGGAACGCAAGAATTTGGAATCTTAAAAAGTAACCTTCAAAATATTTCAAATTTTGAAGAAATTCATCCTGAAGGACCAGTTTCAAACTTACCTTTTTCAATTGCAGTTAAAGATAATAATATTTGGGTTGTTTATGGTGGATATAGAACTTCATATAGTCCTTTAGGTAGAAAATCTGGTTTTAGCCATTTTAACGGTGAAAATTGGTTAAACACACCATACTCTGGTGTTGGCATAAGTGATTTGGTTCATATTACTTTTGATCCAATTAATATTAATAAGGTATATTTAAGCTCTTGGGGAGGAGGAATGTTAATTATTGAAGATGATATAATTACAACTAATTGGAATCATACAAATAGTGGTTTAGAAAGGTTAATTTATGCGCCTAACCCAAACTATACAAGCACAAGAATACATGGAACTGCTTTTGATAATAAGGGTAATTTATGGATAGCAAATGCTTGGGTAAATGATAGAGTAAAAAAATATAGTGCAGATGGAAGTTGGTCTAGTTTTGATATGAGTTCAGTAATAACTAATCCTGCATTTGGATTGAATGAACTTGTTGTAGATAAAACCACTAATATTTGGATAGGATCTAGGCGAAATGGTGTGTTAGTTTTTAATGAAAATGGTAATAATAAAAAATCGTTAACCACCGAACTTACAAAAGGCGCACTACCCGATTTAAATGCTAGAACTGTTAAGGTAGATAATAAAAACAGAATATGGATTGGAACTAAAAAAGGCTTGGTTGTTTATTATAATGCGGCCAATGTTTTTAATGAAAACAATATTGATGCTGAACCAGTTATAATTTTAGATGATGGTATTCCTAAAAAACTTTTAGGCGAACAAGTTGTTAATTCTATAGCAATAGATGGAGCAGATAATAAATGGTTTGGTACTGAATCAGGTGGTGTTTTACAAACAAATCCTAGTGGAATTACAACTTTAAGAAGTTTCAATAAAGATAATTCACCTTTACCTTCAAACAATATATTAAAAATTGATATAGATAATAATTCAGGAAAAGTATTTTTTGCAACCGACAGAGGTATTGTTGCATTTAATAGTAATGTGTCATCTTATGGAGATAGTTTACCTGAAGTTTACGCATACCCAAATCCATCAACAAAAGAGAATGAATTTATTACGATTGATGGTAGAAATGGAGCACACCTACCAAATGGGACAAATGTTAAAATTTTAGATACGGCTGGTAATTTAGTTTTTGAAACAAATACAAAAGAAGGTCATGAATTATTTGGAGGTAAAGTAGTTTGGAATAAAACTAATTTAGCAGGTAATAAAGTAGCGTCTGGAATTTACATAGTGCTATTAATTACTGAAGATACTGTAGAAACCACTGTAGCTAAAATTGCTATTGTTAATTAAAAATGATTGAAACCAGTAAAGCAATTGTTTTAAATACCATAAAATATGGAGATACAAGCTTAATTACAACTTGTTATACTCAAAGTAGTGGGATTAAAACATACATACTAAAAGGTGTTTTAAAAGCGAAAAAATCTAAGATTAAAGCGGCTTATTTTCAACCATTAATGCAGCTTAATTTAACGGCAAATCATAACAATAAAGGAAACCTAAATTCTATTAGGGATTTGGAAGTTACATATTTTTATAATTCAATTTATACAGATATTAAAAAGCAAACTATAGCCTTATTTTTAGCTGAAATATTATATTATACCATACGTGAAGAAGAGCAAAATAATACACTTTTTAAATATTTAGAAACAGCATTTTTATGGCTAGATACTCACGATACTATTTCAAATTTTCATTTATTATTTTTATTAAATTTAACTAAATATTTAGGCTTTTATCCTATAACAAATACAATTAATAATTCATATTTCGATTTGTTAGAAGGAACATTTACAAATAAGATTAGAAATAATACCGTTACCGGAAATAATTTAATGCAGTTTAAAAAGCTTTTAGGCATAAATTTTGATATTCTACACACAGTTGATTTTAGCGCATCAAATAGGCAAGCTGTATTGTCTATTTTAATTCAATATTTTCAATTACATTTGGAAGGCTTTAAAAAGCCAAAATCATTAGAAGTATTAAAACTTATATTTAGTTAGTTATGAAGGTTTTAGGTATTGTTTTTCTTTTTTTTATGACACTTTCTGTGAAGGCTCAACAAATAAAAGTAGTAGAAAGAGGAACA
>NZ_JASFZF010000037.1:0-18860 GCF_046055765.1 Lutibacter sp.
GTTAACAGGTAAAGCACGTAGAGTTTATGATACACCAGATAAAGGTATTTTATGGGGTTGGGAGGTTTCAGCCTACGTATTTACAAAAGCAATTGCTGCTGGAGCATTTTTAATTCCGTTTTTAGCAATTATGTTAGGATACGAAGTTTCTACAACTGCTAAATTATGGTCAGCAGGAATTTCATTAATATTCTTAGCTTTAACAGGATTATTCTTGGTAATGGATTTAGATAGACCAGATCGTTTCTTAAACGTTTTATTACGTCCACAATGGAACTCTTGGTTAGTAAAAGGTGGTTACACCATTACTATTTTCGGATTGTTAGTAACAATTTGGGGAGCAATGTCTTTCTTTAAAATATCCACTGGAGAAACCATTTTATTATGGATAACGGCATTTTTTGCAATTATGTTAGCAATTTATACGGCTTTCTTATTTGCACAAGCAAAAGGTCGTGATTTTTGGCAAAGCCCAACATTACCATTACATATGTTAGTGCATAGTGTAATGGCTGGTACTGCAATTTTCGCGATTGCTGCATTAATTTTTGGTAACGAAAGTTGGATGAGCATTCTAAAAAACACCATGATAATTGCATTAGTTGTTAACTTATTTACTTTGGTAACAGAATTAACAATAACACATCCAACAACTTCAGCAAAAATGGTGGTGAAAATGATTACCAAAGGAAGATATAAAAAACTATTTTGGTTAGTTACGGTATTAATAGGAAATATAATTCCATTGGCATTATTATTCTTTGGAAATGGAGAATTAGTAGCAGTTGTATCAGGAGTATTAGTTTTAATAGGAATTTTGAACACAGAGAAAATTTGGGTAGAAGCACCTCAAAGAATTCCATTAGCTTAATTTAAAATTTAAAATCATGGGTTATAAAAAACCATCATTTATAGAAAATATAGCAGAAAAATTAGGAATTATTCCAAATCTGCACAAAGAAGGTTACCAAGAATTTGATGGAGATATGCGTCAATTTTCTGATGAAGAGGTAGCTCAAATGTATGAGAATTTCCCTCCACCTGAAAAATGGGATAATTGGGTAGAGTACAATCCAAAAGTATGGCCTAAAAAAGAAAAAAAGACGTATCAAATTATTCCAACAACTTGTTTTAATTGTGAAAGCGCTTGTGGTTTAACAGCATTTATTGATAAGGAAACTCAAGAAGTTAAAAAGTTTGAAGGAAACCCTTTTCACCCAGGGAGTAGAGGTAGAAATTGCGCAAAAGGCCCTGCAACTATAAACCAAATTACAGACCCAGATAGAATTCTTTTTCCATTAAAGAGAAAAGGAAAACGAGGAGATGGAGAGTGGGAACGTGTTTCTTGGGATGATGCTTTAGATACTATTGCGGCTCGAATAAGAAAAGCAATTCTTGAAGATCGCCATAATGAAATTGCGTACCATGTTGGAAGGCCAGGGAATGAAAAATTTATGAACTGGATTTTACAAGGTTGGGGAATTGATGGACATAATTCGCACACCAATATTTGTTCTTCAGGAGCTCGTTTTGGATATAATTTATGGTATGGTTACGATAGGCCATCACCAGATCACGCAGAAGCAAAATTTATTTTATTGATATCTGCACATTTAGAATCTGGTCATTATTTCAACCCACACGCACAACGTATTATTGAAGGAAAAATGAAAGGAGCTAAATTAGCTACCATGGATCCTCGTTTATCAAATACAGCTTCTATGTCAGATTATTGGTTACCATCGTATCCAGGTACAGAAGCAGCTGTTTTATTAGCCATGGCTTTAATTATTTTAGAAGAAGGATTATACAACAGAGATTATTTAGAAAACTGGACAAACTGGAAAGAATATTTGCAAGCTCGCCATAGCGATAAAGAAATCACTTTTGAAAACTATATTGCTGCCATGATTGCAGAGTACAAAGAATTTACTCCAGAATATGCAGAGAAAGAATCAGGTGTAAAAGCTGAAATGATAATTGAAATTGCGCATAAAATTGGGGAAGCCGGTGAACGATTTGCATCACATAATTGGCGTGCTGCGGGTGCATCAAACCTTGGTGGCTGGGCAGTAGCTCGTTGTTTACATTTCTTATCTGTTTTAACAGGTGCCGTTGGAGCAAAAGGAGGAACATCTCCAAATTCTTGGAATAAATTTAAACCAACACAACCAAATCCGCCTGCACCACAAAAGAAATGGAATGAAATGCATTTTCCAAAAGAATATCCACTTGCTTTTTTTGAAATGAGTCAGTTATTACCACATTTCTTAAAAGAAGGAAGAGGTAAAATGGATGTTTATTTTTCAAGAGTATTTAATCCAGTTTGGACATATCCTGATGGATTTACTTGGATGGAAATGTTTTCTGACGAAAGTAAATTTGGATTGCATGCAGCATTAACTCCGACTTGGAACGAAACAGCATTTTATGCAGATTTTGTATTGCCAATGGGATTAGCATCTGAACGTCACGATTTAAATAGTTATGCTACACACGGAGGAACTTGGGTAGCATTCCGTCAGCCAGTTTTACGTGAAGCAGCTCGTAGAAATGGCAAACCAGTAAAATTGACTTATGAAGCAAATCCGGGTGAAGTTTGGGAAGAAGATGAATTTTTTATTGAACTTTCTTGGAGAATTGACCCAGATGGAAGTATGGGAATTCGTAAAACTTTTGAATCGCCTTATAGACCAGGAGAAAAAATTACAATTGACGAGTACTATCAATATATTTTTGAAAGAATTGAAGGCCTAAATGAAACTGCAAAAGCTGACGGATTTACAGGACAGTTTGCTGCTCTTGAGTACATGAAAAAGTATGGTGCTTACGAAATTGAAAAAGGTGAGTCCTATAAAATGAATGAAAATCAATTAAGTGAAGCACAATTAAAAGGTACTAAAGTTGATGCTGAAAATGATGTAATTACTAAAGACGGAAAACCTATTGGTGTTATGGTGAACGGAAAACCTTGCGTAGGATTCCCAACACCATCTCGTAAAAATGAATTTTACTCACAAACAATGGTAGATTGGAAATGGCCAGAGTATGCTACTCCAACATATATCAAAAGTCACATACATAATGATGTGCTAGATAAATCAAAAGGAGAATATGTACTAGTTCCAACATTTAGGTTACCAACCTTAATTCATTCACGCTCGGGTAATGCAAAGTGGCTGGTTGAAATTTCAAATAGAAATCCAATTTGGATGCATCCTGATGATGCTAAAAAATGGAGTTTTCAAACAGGTGATTTAGTAAAATTAAATACAGATATTGGTTATTTTATAGATAAAGTTTGGGTAACACAAAGTATGAAACCTGGTGTTGTAGCTTGTTCACATCATATTGGGCGTTGGAGAAGACCACAAGATAAAACAGGAAATCGTTGGGCAACCAATACAGTAAATATTGAAGGAGATGGAAAAGGACGTTGGAAAATGAACACGATTTCAGGAATAAAACCTTTTGAATCTTCTGATAAAGATTCTAAACGTATTTTTTGGAAGGATGGAGGTGTACATCAAAATATTACACACGCAGTACATCCAGACCCAATTAGTGGTATGCACACTTGGCATCAACGTGTACGAATTGAAAAACCAGGTAAAGATGAGAAATATGGTGATATTTTTGTAGATACAAATAAGTCTCATGAAATTTATAAAGAATGGTTAGCAATGACTAGACCTGCCCCTGGGCCAAACGGTGAAAGGAGACCACTCTGGTTTAATAGAGCGTTTATGCCTGATAAATCCGAAGGAGGCTGTTACTATGTTCCAACAGATGAAAAGTAAACTAAAAAAAAATCCTGCAACTGCAGGATTTTTTTTTAGTTTAAAGAATTAAAGTTGATTTGGCATTCAATATTTTATATATATAAATACTTTTATGTAACATTTGTATTTGAAAAATATGATAAATGTTAGGTTTTGAATCTAATGAATATAGTTAACTTTGTAGTTCAATTAAAAATAAATTAAAATACCATGAGCGATTCTAAAAAAAAGAGTGAGGCTTTAAGATACCATCAATATCCTTCACCAGGAAAAATAAAGGTAGTTCCAACTAAAAAGTATGCAACACAAAAAGATTTGTCATTAGCTTATACACCAGGTGTTGCTGTACCTTGCTTAGAAATTGAAAAAAATCCAGAGGATGCTTATAAATATACATCTAAAGGAAATTTAGTTGCTGTAATTTCAAATGGTACAGCTGTTTTAGGATTGGGAGATATAGGAGCTTTAGCAGGGAAACCAGTTATGGAAGGTAAAGGGTTACTATTTAAAATATTTGCAGATATAGATGTGTTTGATATTGAGGTAGATACACATGATGTTGATAAATTTATAGAAACGGTAAAAAATATAGCTCCAACATTTGGTGGAATTAATTTAGAAGATATTAAAGCTCCTGAAGCTTTTGAAATTGAGCGTAGGTTAAAAGAAGAACTAAATATTCCTGTAATGCATGATGATCAACATGGAACTGCGATTATTTCTGCTGCGGCAATAAAAAATGCAGTTGAATTGGTAGGGAAAGAGCTTTCAAAAGTTAAGATTGTAGTAAGTGGAGCAGGTGCAGCAGCTATTTCTTGTTCTCGTTTGTATTTAGCTATTGGGGCAAAAAGAGAAAATTTAGTAATGTGTGACAGTAAAGGGGTTATTAGAAAAGACTTAGACAACTTATCTATACAAAAAGCTGAATTTGCGACTGATAGAGATATACATACTTTAGAAGAAGCAATGGTTAAATCAGATATTTTTGTGGGACTATCTAAAGGGAATTTGGTAACTCCAGAAATGTTAATGACAATGGCTAAAGATCCAATTGTTTTTGCTATGGCTAACCCAACTCCTGAGATTGAATATGAGTTGGCAGTAAAAACAAGAAAAGATATTATTATGGCTACCGGTAGATCAGACAATCCTAATCAAGTGAATAATGTGCTTGGTTTCCCTTATATTTTTAGAGGGGCTTTAGATGTAAGAGCATCAGGAATAAATGAAGAAATGAAAATAGCAGCAGTCCATGCATTGGCCAATTTAGCTAAAGAAATTGTACCTGAGCATGTAAATATTGCGTATGGAAAATCTAACATGCAATTTGGTAGAGAATATATTATTCCTTCCCCTTTTGATCATCGATTAATTACTGAAGTTCCACCAGCAGTTGCAAAAGCAGCAATGGAATCTGGAATTGCTCAAAATCCAATTACAGATTGGGATGCATATAAAGATCAACTAGCAGAAAGATTAGGTTCTGGAAATAAATTTATGAGAATGTTAATGTCTCGTGCAAAATCTGACCCTAAGACCATTATTTTTGCCGAAGCAGATCATTTAAGTGTTTTAAAGGCGGCTCAAATTGTTTATGATGAAGGTCTTGGAATCCCAATTTTATTAGGCGATAAAGGTATTATCCAAGAATTAATGGAGGAAATTAATTTTGATGCAAATCTTTCAATTATTGATCCTATAGCTAATGAAGAAAAAGAACGAAGACATAAATTCGCTAAAATTTATTGGGAAAAAATGCAACGCAATGGAATTACACTATTAGGTGCTCAAAAATTAATGATTCAACGTAATTATTTTGCTGCAATGATGGTAAATGAAGGTGAAGCAGATTCATTAGTAACAGGTTTTTCAAGAAGTTATCCTGCTACTGTAAAACCAATGATTGAGTTAATTGGTAAAGAAAAAGGTGTTGAAAAAATTGCAGCAACAAATATCATGATTACTAAAAAGGGACCAATGTTCTTTTCAGATACCGCTATAAATATTAACCCAACTTCTGAGGAGTTAGCCGATATATGCCTTATGACAAGTGAGTCTATGAAAATGTTTGGCTTTGATCCTAATTTAGCAATGTTATCATTTTCAAACTTTGGATCATCAACATCAAAAGAAGCAAAAAAAGTAGCTAAAGCAACTAAAATAGTTCACTCTAAATTTCCAAATTTGGTAGTAGAAGGAGAGATACAAGCTGATTTTGCATTAAATTCAAAATTATTAAATGAAAAATTTCCATTTTCTAAATTGAATGGTAAAAAAATAAATGGATTAATATTTCCAGGTTTAGAATCTGCAAATATTGCATATAAATTAATGAAGGAATTTAACAATGTAGAATCTATAGGCCCAATCATTATGGGACTTAAAAAACCAGTTCATATAATTCAACTTGGAGCAAGTGTAGATGAAATTGTTAACATAGCATGTGTAGCAATTGTTCATGCTCAAGAAAAAGCTAAAATTAAATAATATTTTATTACATTTGAAGTTATTAGAAAACTAAAATATGATAACTCATTTAAGAGGTAAAATAGTAGAAAAAAACCCCACTTACATCGTTATAGATGTAGGTGGGGTTGGTTATTGGCTTAATATTTCTTTAAATACATTTTCTCTTTTACCAGATGATGAAGCCGTTTTATTATACACTCATTTATCTGTGAAAGAAGACTCTCATACGTTGTTTGGTTTTATTAATAAAATTGAACGTGAAATATTTAGATTGTTAATTTCTGTTTCAGGAGTTGGCCCAAGTATTGCACGTACCATGTTATCATCTATGACAACAAATGAAATTCAACAAGCTATAGCTTCTGGGAATGTTGGTGTTATACAATCTGTAAAAGGAATTGGCGCAAAAACAGCCCAAAGAGTCTTGGTAGATTTAAGAGATAAAATTTTAAAAACCTTTGCTATTGATGAAGTTTCTATAATAGAAAGCAATACGAATAAAAATGAAGCGTTAATTGCTTTAGAAGTCTTAGGATTTAATAAAAAACAATCAGAAAAAATATTGAATAAAATTTTATTGGAAGATAAAACGGCGAGTGTTGAAACTTTAATAAAAAAAGCGCTTAAAAATTTATAAGATTTGGATAATAAAAAATTTGTATTTAAAATATATATATTACTTTTTTTAATGTTGTTTGTCCAATCAGCGATAATAGGGCAAACGCCTCCAATTATTAAAACGGGAGATACTATAAAGATTGCTAAAACTACTGATACTTTAAAATTAAAATACCCATTTAAAAAAGAGCAATCAGGTAGTTTATTTTTAACAGACCCATCAACATCTGAAATTATTTACGATACCGAGTTAGGTAAGTATTTGATTCTTGAAAAAATGGGGGATTATTATGTAAAGCGTCCAATTTATATGACGCAAGAAGAGTACAAGGAGTATAGACTTAAAAAAGATATGCTTCAGTATTATAAAGACAAAATTAGTGCTACTAATAGTAAAAAAATTGGAAGTGAAGATGCTCAGAAAAACTTATTACCTACATATTATGTAAATTCAGGGTTTTTTGAATCTATTTTTGGAGGAAATAGCATTGAAGTAAATGCACAAGGTTCTGTACTTATTAAATTAGGAATGTTGTATCAAAAAGTTGACAACCCTCAATTATCTGAGCGAAATAGAAGCAGTTTTACATTCGATTTTAATCAAGAAATTAGTGCAAGTATTTCTGCAAAAGTAGGAACAAGACTTAAAGTTGGTGCACAATACGACACTCAATCAACTTTTAACTTCCAAAATCAAATAAAACTAGAATTTACACCAACGGAAGATGATATTCTTCAGAAAGTAGAAGTAGGTAACGTGAGTATGCCTTTAAAAAACTCATTAATTGTTGGTGCTCAAAGTTTATTTGGAGTTAAAACACAGTTGAAATTTGGAAAAACAACTGTTACAGGTGTTTTTGCTGAACAAAAATCACAAACAAGATCTGTAGCAGCCCAAGGAGGTTCAACCATACAAGAATTTGAATTGCAAGCAACAGATTATGATGAAAATCGCCATTTCTTTTTAGCACAATATTTTAGAGATGCTTATAATAATGCATTAAAAGAGTATCCTTTAATTAATAGCCCTATTAATATTACAAAAGTAGAAGTTTGGGTAACAAATAGAAGTGCTTCAACAGTTGATATTAGAAATATTGTGGGTGTTGCAGATTTAGGAGAAGGAGATCCAACAAATATTGGCCCAGCAAATGTAACGCCAGTTCCAGGTTCAGTTTTGCCAATAAACGAAGCAAATGATATTTCTTCAATATTAACAACTTCAAATGCTGTTCGAAAAATTTCTACAGTAGGTGATGGGTTATCACCATTTTCTATGCAACAAGGACGAGATTATTCGGTACTAGAAAATGCTATAAAATTAAGACCAGATGAATACACTATTCACCCTCAACTAGGTGTTATTTCCTTAAATAGAAGATTAGCTGATTCAGATGTTTTAGCAGTTTCTTTTGAATATACAGTTAGTGGAGATTCCAAAGTATATAAAGTAGGTGAATTTACAAGTGATGGTATAATTGCACCAGACAATATTGTAGTGAAATTACTACGCAGTGAAATTATAAGTACTCAAATACCAATGTGGGATTTGATGATGAAAAATATTTACTCTTTACAAACCTACAGAATGCAACCTGATGGTTTTAGGTTAGAGTTATTATATGCTGATGATGCTACGGGAGTTCCTATAAACGCTTTGCAAAATGCTCAAACACCAGGTATTTCTGATAAAACATTATTAAACTTATTTAATGTTGATAGGCTAGATCAAAGTCAGTTTTTAACTCCTGAAGGAGATGGTTATTTTGATTATGTAGAAGGTGCTACCGTAAATTCAGAAAAAGGATATATTATTTTCCCAACAATAGAACCTTTTGGTAAAGATTTAAGTGCTAAACTTACTGATGTAGCTGATGAAACCTATATTTTTAATGAATTATATGATAGAACCCAATCTGAAGCTAAAAATAATTTTCAACAAAAAGATAAATATTTAATAAAAGGATATCATAAATCAGAAAGTGCCAACGGTATACCTTTGGGAGCCTTTAATGTGCCTCAAGGTTCCGTTAGAGTTACAACTGGCGGAAGAGAATTAGTAGAAGGTATTGATTATGTTGTTGATTATCAAATGGGTAGAGTTCAAATTGTAAACCCTAGCTTAGAGGCTTCAAATGCGCCAATACAAGTTTCAGTTGAAAATAATGCAGCATTTAATTTACAAACAAAACGATTTTTAGGTATTGATGTTGAGCATAAGTTTTCAGATAATTTTATTGCAGGTGCAACTATTCTAAATTTAAATGAAAAGCCAATAACTCAAAAAGCATTGTTTGGTCAAGAACCGATTAATAACACAATTTTTGGATTAAATGCAAACTACGGAACAGAAGTTCCAAAATTTACAAAATGGGTTAATAAATTACCAAATATAGATACAGACGTAGTTTCAAACTTTTCAATTAGAGGAGATTTTGCCTATTTAATTCCGGGTTCCCCTAAAAGAATTGAATTAGAAGGAGAAGCAACTTCATATATTGATGATTTTGAAGGGGCTCAAATTCCATTAGAAATTAAATCAATTCAGCAATGGCATATGTCAAGTACGCCACAATTTCAAACAAATTTTGACTTTGGAGGAAACGCAACAGACTTGTCCTATGGATATAAACGAGCTAGACTAGCGTGGTATATAATTGATCCACTATTTTATGGGGGATCTTCATTAAAACCGGGAAATATAGATAATGTGGAACTTTCACGTGCTGAAGTTAGAACAGTAAGATTTGAAGAATTATTTCCTGAACAAGATTTAGATTTAACACAATCTACTATTGTTAGAACGTTAGATTTAGCATATTTCCCTAATGAACGTGGAAGTTATAATTACGACACAAATAATGTTGGTGGAGATGGAAAATTTACGGATCCAG
The DNA here is from genome assembly GCF_046055765.1 of Lutibacter sp. GTDB lineage: Bacteria > Bacteroidota > Bacteroidia > Flavobacteriales > Flavobacteriaceae > Lutibacter. The sequence continues at coordinate 9,764 of NZ_JASFZF010000037.1, forward strand.
AAGATAGGTGGGCTGGTATTACAAGAGCATTAACTACTACTAATTTTGAGCAATCAAATGTAGAGTATATTCAATTTTGGTTAATGGATCCATATGACCATTATTCTATTACAAATGAAGAAGGATTAGCAGCAGGAGTTGATCCAAACGATTTAGCAAATCAAGTAGGTGATTTATATTTTAACCTTGGAAATATTTCGGAAGATGTTTTAAAAGATGGTAGAAAAATGTATGAAAACGGTTTACCTGAAAACGCATTAAGTGTTTTAAATACAGAACCAACCATTTGGGGAAAAATTCCGACAAGCCAATCGCTATTATATGCATTTAGCGATAGTGATAGCGAGCGATTAAATCAGGATATTGGTTTAGATGGTATTAATGATGAAGAAGAAATTCAAAAATTTGGTACAGGTTTTGGTTTAGATCCTGCTAATGATAACTACTCATATTTTAGAAGTTCTGAATACGATACAAATAATGCTTCAATTTTAACACGTTACAAACGTTATAACAATACACAAGGAAATTCACCAACAAATAATTTATCAACTGAAAATTATCCTACTTCTGCAACAACATACCCAGATACTGAAGATATAGATAAAGATCAAACAATGAATTCAGTTGAAAGTTATTATCAATACAAAGTATCGCTTAATAAAAACGATTTAGTTGTTGGGCATAATAATATTGTTGATGAGAAAAAAGTATCAGTACAATTACAAGATGGAAGTACAAAAGAATTTAGATGGTTACAATTTAGAATTCAGGTAAGTAGCCCTGATGAAGTTGTAAATGATATTACGGGTTTTAATTCAATTCGTTTTATGCGAATATTTTTAACAAAGTTTAAAATGCCAATAGTTTTACGGTTAGGTGAATTAGAATTGGTACGTGGAGATTGGAGACGTTATACTAAAACATTGGATGAAGCGATTGTTCCGCCTCAAGATTTAACAAATCCACAGTTACAAAATTTTGAAGTTGGAGTTGTAAATATTCAAGAAAATGAAGGTAGAATTCCAATTCCCTATACATTGCCTCCCGGAATTGAGCGTGAAATTTTAAGAGGAAGTACAACCTTACAACAACAAAATGAACAATCACTAACTGTAAAAGTTACAGATTTAGAACCTGATGAAACAAGGGCCATATTTAAAAATGTACGTGTAGATTTAAGAATGTATAAACACTTAAAATTGTTTATACATGCAGAAGGTGTTCAAACAAAACCACAAGTTCAAAATGATGAATTAAAGGCAATTATTAGAATAGGTAGCGATTTAAATGATAACTATTACCAAATTGAAAAATCATTAACAATTTCTGATTATGGGGTAGCATCACCACTTGAAATTTGGCCAGAAGAAAATAATTTAGATGCATTTTTAGAATATTTAGGTAAGCTTAAATTGTTAAGATTAGAGGCTGCTATTGCACCAAATGTATTATATCCAGCAGTTGGAATACCTTCACCAATTGAAGGTTTGGAAGGTTATGATATTAGGGTAAAAGGAAATCCAAATTTATCTAACATTAAAACCATTATGTTAGGTGTAAAAAATATTACAAATACAAACCAAAGTGCTGAAGTTTGGTTTAATGAAATGAGAGTTTCTGAGTTTGACAATAAAGGTGGTTGGGCCGGAGTTGTTAGTGCCGATGCTAATTTTGCAGATTTTGCAGATGTTTCTGTAACTGGAAGAATGGAAACTCAAGGTTTTGGAGGTATTGAACAACGTGTAAATGACCGCAGTCAAGAAGATACAAAACTATATGATATTGTAACAAATATAAATGTAGGTCAATTATTACCAAAAAAATGGGGAATTAAATTACCATTAAATTACAGTATTTCTGAAGAGTTTAAAGATCCAAAATACGATCCGCAATACCAAGATGTTCTTTTTGAAGAAGCTGCAAGTATAAATCCAAATAGTAGCAATGCTAGAGATTATACAAAACGTAGAAGCATTAGTTTAATTAATGTTAGAAAAGAATATAATCCAGAATCTTCAAAAAAACCTAAGTTTTATAACGTAGAAAATTTATCGATTTCTTATGCTTTTAATGAAACGTATCATAAAGATTATAATGTACAAAAATATGTAGATCAAAATGTAAGAGCATCAGCAAATTATAATTTTAGTTTTGAACCTAAAAGTTTTGAGCCATTTAAAAATTGGGAATCCTTAAATAGTAAATATTTAAAATTGATTAAAGATTTCAATTTAAATCTATTACCTTCTTCAATTTCAGTAAACTCTAATATTATTAGAAGTTATAATGAGCAACTATCTAGAAGTTTAATTGAAGGGTTACCAGAATTGCCAACGTTAAAACAACGCCATTTTATGTTCGATTGGGATTATAACATAGGTTATAATTTAACAAAATCATTACAGTTTAATTTTAGAGCAGCAAACCATTATATATATGATGATTTTGAAGCTTCAGAGGATATTCAATTAATGGATAATTTCTTTAGCCTTGGAAGACCAGACCATTATCATCAAACACTAAATGGAACGTATAAAATTCCAATTAATAAAATTCCGTATTTAGATTTTATTAATGCAGATTATGCATATACTGCAGATTTTGATTGGCAAGCAGCATCTCAATCCTATATAGATAAAATAGGAAATGTAATACAAAATGCGAATACTCATACTTTAGGAGCTGATGTTGATTTTAATAGATTTTACAAAACAATAGGACTGGAAAAATTGTTTGGCAAAAAAAGTTTTAAAACCAAAAAAACTACAGCCAAATTACCAAATGCCCCAAGAAGTATTGGATCTAAAAAGAAGAAGACAGTTGGTGGTAAAATAGGACAAGGATTTTATAATTTAATAACTTCAATTAAAAAAGTACGGGTTAATTATTCAGAAAATAATGGTACATATTTACCAGGTTATTTACCTGAAGTAGGATTTTTAGGACGTGATAATTATAGTGGAAGCCCGGCACCAACATTTGGGTTTGTTTTTGGTAGCCAAATTGATATTAGACAAAAAGCAGTAGAAAATGGGTGGTTATTGTCTCGTGGAGAAGATGATCCATATTATAATAAAACATATAGCCAAACACATTTTAATAAATTAGATGGTACAATTACAGTTGAACCTTTTAAATATTTAGATATTGAATTTAGAGGAAATAGAACGTATACTAAAAACATATCTCAGCAATTAGATGTGGTGGATAATTTGCTTATTTCAGATTCGCCAATTACGGAGTTTGGAAATTTTAGCATTAGCTATAATATGCTAAAAACTTCATTTAAAAATAGCGATGCAAACTTTGAAGAGTTTAAAGCCAATAGAGTAATTATAGCCCAACGTTTAGCCTCAGATACCGGACAACCAATAAGTGGTTTTGGAGAAACAAGTCAACAAGTATCTCTTCCTGCTTTTATTGCTGCTTATTCAGGACAAGACGCTTCAAAAGTAAATTTAAAAGCATTTAAAAGTGTTCCAATTCCAGGTTGGAAATTAAATTATAAAGGATTTATGAAAATGAAATGGTTCAAAAAACACTTTAGAAGTTTTTCGATTTCTCATAGCTATAATTCTTTATATTCAATAACAAGTTTTAGCAATAATTTAGAATATAATGCAGAAGCACCTTATGCTGAAACAGATATTGTTGGTAATTATTTCAATAAAACTCTTTTTACAAATGTAAACCTACTTGAAGAATTTTCACCACTAATAAAAGTTGATGTAAAAATGAAAAACTCATTTTCATTTAGTGGTAGAGTAAATAAAGATAGAGGTTTAACATTAAATTTTAATAATAATACAATAACCCAAATTAAAGGAACAGAATATGTTATTGGATTAGGATATAGAATTAAAGATTTAGCCATGAAATTTAGATTTGGTGGTGATTTAACAAGATTAAAAGGTGATTTAAATCTACGAGCAGATTTATCATTAAGAGATAACAGAACTGTGATTAGAGCAATAGATCAAGATAATGATCAAGTAACAGGAGGGCAACGTTTATTATCTTTAAAGTTTTTTGCAGATTATGCAGTAAGTAAAAGTTTAACAGCATCTTTTTACTTTGACCAAAGCTCATCACAGTATGCAATTTCAACTACTTTTCCAAGACAATCAGTTAGTTCTGGGTTAAGTATTAGATACGTTTTAGGGAATTAAATAATTAATATAAATAAAGAATTATAATGGATATACCAGCAGAATTAAAATACACAAAAGACCACGAATGGATTAAAATTGATGGTGACACAGCAACTATAGGAATTACTCATTTTGCACAAAGTGAACTTGGAGATATTGTTTATGTTGATGTGGATACAATAGATGAAACTATTGAAAAAGATGAAGTATTTGGATCGGTAGAAGCAGTAAAAACAGTTTCAGACTTATTAATGCCTTTAACAGGTGAAATAACAACTTTTAATGAAGGTTTAGAAGATGAACCAGAAAAAGTAAATTCAGACCCTTATGGAGAAGGATGGATGATTAAAATTTCTATTTCTGACGCTTCTCAAATAGATGAATTATTATCAGCAGAAGATTATAAACAACTTATTGGAGCGTAAATTATATTTTTTCATTGCAGTTACTTTTACAATAGCAATTACAATTGGAAGTTTAATTCCAGTTACTAATGTTATTGAATTACCTTCTGTTAAGTTTATAGACAAAATCTTACATTTTACAGCTTATTTTACATTAACAGTAAGTTGGTTATTTGCGTATTATAAAAGTTTAAAACTATACAATAAGGGGTTTTTAATAGCCATAGTTTTATTTGTTTATGGCATAATTATTGAAGTATTACAAGGAGTTTTAACAACATATAGGCAAGCAGATTTGTTAGATATCATTGCTAATTTAATAGGGATTGTTACAGCTTGGGTGTTTTTTAATAAAATTTACCACAAAAATAGAATGAAATAAAAAATATACTTGTTTAATATATTAAAATTATTAAATTAGCACACTATAAAATTTTTTTACAGATGCAAACCAAAAAGAATCCGAAAGCAAACCTTGAAAACTACAGTAAGTTATTTATGCAGTTAGGTTTAGTTTTAGCACTATTAGTAGTGTACTTAGCCATTGAAAAAAAGTCGTACGATAGAATTATTGGTGATCTTGGTCCCGTAGTTTTAAATATTGATGATCAAGAAGATCAAGTTGATCTTGAAATAGTAAAACCACCAGAAGTAAAACCACCACCACCACCAGCTCCAGATGTTATTGAAGTTGTTAAAGATGAGGAAGAAGTAGAAGAAACTGTAATTGAATCTACTGAAACTGATGAAACTGAAGCCGTTGAAATTGAAGAAATTATTGAGGTAGAAGAAGAAGAAGATGTTATGGAAGATGTGCCTTTTGCAATTATTGAAGATGTTCCAGTATATCCTGGTTGCAAAGGAAATAAAGCAAAACTAAGAGCATGTTTGCAAGAAAAAATTACAAAACATGTAAATAGAAAGTTTAATTCAGATTTAGCATCTGATCTTGGATTATCTCCAGGTATAAAACGTATTTTTGTAATGTTTAAAATTGATAAAAAAGGAAATATCACTAACGTGATGGCTCGTGCACCTCATAAAAGATTACAAGAAGAAGCAATTAGAGTTATTAAATTATTACCAAAAATGACTCCAGGTAAACAACGTGGACGTCCAGTAGGTGTGAAATACAGCTTACCAATTGCATTTAAAGTAGAATAAATATAAAATACAATAATTCAAAAAGCTCAACCAAACGGTTGAGCTTTTTTTTTGGTATGTTTATTGCATTAACATAATTTTAACATTTATCCTTGTATATAGTTAAAATTATAAAGTTAATAATCTCAATATCACTCAAAACAATTAAATAATATAACAGACTATTAATAAGGATGAAACAAAACATATATAATTATGAATACAAAAAAACATCCAAAAGCAAATTTAGAAAATTACAGTAAATTATTTGTACAATTAGGCCTTGTTTTATCATTACTTATTGTTTATGTATTAATACAAAACAAAACATTTGAAAAAAACATAGCAATTTTAAACGATTCGAGTCAAAAATTTGATGACTTTCAAGAACAAAACATAGAGTATAAAATTGAACCCATTTCAAAACAAATAATTAAAAAGAAGTTAATTTTAGTAGCTATTAAACAAGAAAATAATGATTCTGATATAGAAGAAGATGTATTTAAAATAATTGATACAGACAAACCAGTTGAAGAGCCTAAATTTGTTAAAGTAGATACAGATGAGGTTGGAAATATTATTGATGATGTTCCTTTTGCAATAATTGAAGATGCACCTATTTTTCCTGGATGTAAAGGGAATAAAGAACAATTAAAAACATGTTTGGAAGAAAAAATAAAAAAACATGTGAATAGAAAATTTAATTCTGATTTAGCATCGGAGCTGGGTCTAACTCCTGGAGTCAAACGTATTTTTGTAATATTTAAGATAGATAAAAATGGCGAAATTACAGATATTAGAGCACGAGCTCCACATTTAAGATTACAAGAAGAAGCAATTAGAGTTGTAAAATTATTACCTAAAATGAAGCCTGGAATGCAACGTAAAATACCAGTTGGTGTAAAGTACAGTTTACCAATTGCATTTAAAGTAGAGTAAAATTATACCTAAAAAGCCAACCTTAAGGTTGGCTTTTTACATTGAACATTGTATTTTATTTAAAAATGTTGTAACTTTAATATGATAATTATCTTGCAAGATATTGCATTATAAATAGGTTGTTTCTAATTCAAATTTTGCATTATACCTTATGCTGTAAAAGCAGTTCTTTAGTAGTAATTCTTGTTTAACTTAAAACAAGGTAAAATGCAAATTAAAAAATACCCAAACGCAGCTCTAGAAAATTATAGTAAAATATTAATCCAATTAGGATTAGTACTAGCTCTTTTTGTTGTTTATGAATTTATAAATATGAAATCTTATCCTAAAAATATAAAGGAATTGGTTGGAAATTATACAATTATTGAAGAGACCGAGGATAATATTGAAGTTAAACTTATAGAGCCAGAAATAAAACCTACAATAAAAATAGTTTTACCAGATAAAATTATAAAAGTTGAAGATCAAGTTGAAATAATTGAAACAATTATAGAATCAACTGAAACAGATGAATCAGAGGCCATAATAATAGATATAGAGAAAAATGTAATTTCAGTCGAAGAAGAGGAAGAAGTTATAGAAGATGTTCCTTTTATGGTTATAGAAAATGTACCTGTTTTTCCTGGTTGCAAAGGAAATAATACAGAATTAAGATCATGTTTTTCAACTCAAATGTCAAAATTTGTTTCAAAAAGATTCAATGCAGAATTAGCTTCAGATTTAGGATTACAACAAGGTAGTATTCAGCGTATTTTTGTAATGTTTAAAATTGATAAAAATGGTGATATTATAAACATACAGGCAAGAGCACCACATAAAAAATTACAAGAAGAAGCAATAAGAGTTATAAAATTACTTCCTAAAATGACTCCAGGCAAGCAGCGAGGTAGAGCAGTAGGTGTTAGATATGGCTTACCAATTGTTTTTAAAGTAGAATAAATTCAAAATAAAATTTAAAAATCTCGCCATAGCGAGATTTTTTTATGAAGTAATAGAAATTTATAAACTATTATGTTTTGTAAATTAGTATTTTCGTAAAATAAAATTTATAACATGAACGTAAATCAATATTTAGATTCAACATATCTAAAAAAAGCTGAACAAGCAGGTATTTCTGAGGAAGCAACAGAAAAAAATGTAAAAGAATTAGTAAATGAAGCTATTGAAAATAATTTTGTTTTGGCAATGATTCGCCCAAAACATGTTGCTATGGCTCGTGAAATGGTGAAAAATGCAAATTCAAAAACATTAATTGGTACTGTAATTGGTTTTCATGAAGGAACGTATGATATTAATGAAAAATTAGTGGAAGCTCAAAAAGCAGTTGATGATGATGTAGATGAATTAGATTATGTAATAAATTATCAGGCTTTTAAAGAAGAAAAAATAAATTTGGTAAAAGCGGAAGTTTATAAAGGAACAAAATTAGCCTTAGATAATAATAAAGTAGCAAAATGGATTATTGAAATTGCAGCGTTAACCAATGAAGAAATTATTTCAATAACACAATTAATAAGAGATGTTGTTATTGAAAACTTTGGTGAAGAAAATGCAGCAAAAGTTTTTGTAAAATCATCTACAGGATTCTTTAAAACAGAAGGAGGTAAACCAAATGGTGCAACTTTTGAAGCAATGGAACTTATTGTAGAAAATGCAAAACCATTACCAGCAAAAGCTGCAGGTGGAGTTAGAAATTACGAAGATGCTGTAAAAATGGTTGAAATGGGTGTTACACGTATTGGAACTTCATCAGCTAAAGTAATTGCAGATGGAGGGAATTCAACAGGAGGATATTAAATGAAAGAATATTTTGCACATACAACAGCTGTAATTGATGAAGGTTGTAAAATTGGTAAGGGAACTAAAATTTGGCATTTTAGTCACCTTATGCCAAATTCAATAATAGGAGAAAATTGCAACATTGGTCAAAATGTGGTGATTTCCCCTGAAGTTATTTTAGGCCAAAATGTAAAAGTGCAAAATAATGTATCAATTTATTCAGGAGTACTTTGTGAAGATGATGTTTTTTTAGGTCCTTCAATGGTATTTACAAATGTTATTAATCCGAGAAGTGCTGTTGTTAGAAGAGGAGAATATTCAAAAACATTGGTAAAAAAAGGAGCTAGTATTGGTGCAAATGCAACTATTGTTTGTGGAAATACTATTGGAGAATATGCTTTTATTGGCGCCGGAGCTGTTGTAACAAAAGAAGTTTTACCGTATGCATTGGTTGTTGGAAATCCTTCAAAACAAATTGGTTGGATAAGTGAATTTGGACATCGTTTAGAGTTTGATGAGAAAGGATTTGCAACTTGCTTAGAAAGCAAAGAAATATACCAATTAAAAGATAATAAGGTTGAAAAAATAGTGTAATTAATAACGATGAAAAAAATAACGTTAATTTTTCTTTTTCTATCAATTTCCGTATTTTCTCAAACAGAAAAATACCCGGTTTTT